>JAHJNE010000634.1 GCA_018820995.1 Gammaproteobacteria bacterium
ATAATGAACTTAACGAACTATAATTGGCCGGTTTTGTTGCTGGGAAGCGGATTACTCATACTCAGTGGTTGCGAAAAGCAGCCTTCTGTCGCTCCTGCGCCAAATACTACAGCAGCAGCGCCCTACACCAGCGAATCAGTACCCAGCGAGCCTAGTGATTTAGCGCTGACCACCAGCGTGAAATCGGCGTTACTCGAAGCGCCTGAAATCAATACTTATGATATCGCCGTTGAATCGACAAAAGGTGATGTGAAGTTAACGGGACTGTTGGGCACACAAGCGCAGATTGATGAAACAGTCCGACTGGTAAAATTAATCGCCGGTGTGAAGGCCGTACATAATGAGCTGGCCATTAAACAATAGCCTGTTGTTTTTGAATTCGGCGTTTTTGAGTTCGGGGCTTTTCAGTCTGGGCTTTGAATTCAGTCGCGTTAAATCAAAAGCTGTTCACTGTAGTGCAGGCTGTGCCTGCACTTTCTCAGATCACCGTATTTCGCCCCGCATCTTTGGCCATATACAACGCATTATCGGCCTGTCGTAAAATTAAATCGAAGTCTGTAGACCCTGCTCGTTCGAGTGCAGCGACACCAATACTGACAGTGACATAAGGTGCTGCCAGATTATGTTCGTGCGCAATCTTTGCTTGCACCACCAGTTCCTGCAACTGACGCGCTAATATCAATGCACCAGCCTTATCGGTATTTGGCAAAATCACCACAAACTCTTCCCCACCATAACGCGCCACAACATCGGCAGCTCGGTTAAAGCCTTTTTCCAATAAGCGCGCAATATGTTGCAGGGTCTCATCACCGGCCTGATGACCATAGTGATCGTTAAAAGCTTTAAAACAATCGACATCAATCATTAGCAATGATAATGGCCATTGTTGTCGCTGCGCTTGCGACAATTGCTCGTGCAGACGCAATTCCAATGCCCGACGATTGGCTAATCCGGTCAAACTATCGGTGTAAGACAATAATTCCAGATCTTTTTGCTGCTGTTTGACGGTCGCCGCAAAAAACTGAAATGATCGGGCAATGGCTGCAATTTCATCGTTGCCATAAATCTGATGGGCAGCAAGTTTGCCTTGCATCTGTTTTAGCACATTGGTGTTGAGCTGCTCAAGCCGACGCACGACGCGTAAATGCACCAGATAAATACCGGCCGCTAGAAACAAAATGGCCAGTGCCGATACCAGCAATATTTGCTGGCTATATTGACGGGTTTGTTGGTTACTGAGTTCCGCATCTGCCAATACGTGTCCGCTGACTTCATAGGAACGATTTTCGGCAAGCCTGGCATAATCGAGCACTAAGCTACGGACAAAGTTGCTACGGCCATTGGCACGTCCGGTCACGACCAATTGCTTAATACGTAGCGGGAATACACCATCATCAGCCAATAACAATTGTTTGAGTTGTTGCAACAACTGGTTCGTTTTACCCGGAGCCCCCGGCGTAGTCCCGAGAGCAACATGCTGTAGCTGTGCACTGACTTGCTGCTGAAGTTGTCGCAGCATTAACAAGTGATTAATCGTGATGGCCTTCCCTGACTGAGCGACCACTTCGGCCACGTCCAGTAACCCGGTTGTTTGCGAGCCTTTGGCCGCGGCCTCATTTTTAGCGGTCAGTTGTAACTGATCATACAGTTGATAAACTTGCACCAGTCGAGCCTGCACTAGTTGCTGTAAATCAAGCCGTTCACTGGTGAGTTCGTTGAGGCTCGCCAGCTCTTCTGTTAAGGCGACCAGTTGCGCTTCCTGATATAACACACTTTGCCGGTCTTCAGTCAGCTGCTCTAAACCCTGCAAATTTTGTTGAATATCCAGATAAAGATTATGCCGCACAGCCTGGCTAGGGGCTTTGCCCATCGCTTCACTCAAATACAGTAACTGGTTGATTTTACTATATACTTTGCTGGAGTGGACCACCGAAGGAATCGCATTAGTGGCGATATCAGAAATATCTTGCTGGAAGTGCAATAAACGACTTTGCATCATCGCGACCATACTAATCAGCAGCAACAACACCAGCAGCGATGTCAGCGTCAGCATGGTAGTAATGGAGTACCGGCGTTTGATCGGTGCAATTAAATGTGGCGGCGCAGCGGCTGTCTGCAAGGCTGGCTTCTCCATCATTGGCTCCGCGCCTTATTGACTAGCCTGTTCTCAGCAACCGGCGCGATATTTTTCTGCAATTTGATATAGTCCACCACCACTTCCGCGACCAATTTATTCATCTGATTGCTGTAATTAAGCTGTGGCAAATCGACAAATGATTTATAGCCATCTCCGCCAGACGCCAGATAATCAAAAGTCGCCAATTTATAACTTTGTTTCTGTACTAGTGGCTTGCCATGGATCTGCACCGAAATAACCCTTTTACCGACCGGCTGAGTCGGGTCAAACTGCATTTGTATACCACTGACATGCGCAAATCGCCCACGTAACAATTCATATTCACTGAGGCCATTTTCGAGCGCAGCCCACAGTTGCTTACCGGTAATTTCAAGCAGTACCACCTGATTTCGATATGGCAGTTCCATCGCAATATCACGGCGGGTTAAAGTCGTGCCACCCGGGTAAACTTTTTCACCGCGAATGTTACCAGCATTGACCAGCGCAATTTCAGCACCGGTATGCCAGATCATGGCGTCAACCACCAGATTGGCCAAAGCATTTTCCTGGCTGCGAATTAAACGTCGGCTGGTATCAAGCTGCACAGTCGTCATACCAATCGCCTCGCCCAATAATTGTTCCAATCTGGCAGCATGACTTTTTACAACTTTAAGCACGTCGGGATCAGGCTGTTGGTCTTTTAGCTTTCGAAACTCGGGCTGAATGCGCAAACTCTCCGGCGCTCCGGCAGTCCACTGCAGATCAAGCACCGCCACTTCGCCGGTCGCACTTAAATTGATATTCGCCGGCAGTGTGATGGGTAATTCAGTTTTGGTCAGTCGGAACAACTCGTTTTTACGCAGCGCCACATCGATAACATGTTGCTGGATTAAGCCATCGACAAAATCAAAGTTGGCGCTATACAACAACACCACCAGTTCAGCACCAGCCTGTCTTAACATGGCAGCTTTTTCCCGAACTGCATCAACCGGTGCCGTAATCATCACGCGCTTTAATGGATACTGTTCGACTGCCGCGGGCGCCAACACCGACAGCACGCCGATCCGGATATCGCCTTGTTGCACGATCACTGATGCTTCTAACCCATCGAGATTGCCGCCGGTGATCGGATCAAACACATTGCTGGCAACGACCGGAAACGACGCTTCGTAACTACGCAGGGATAACTCATCTTCAAAAAAACTGAACTCGCGTTTGGCCACGCCCATGGCGTCAGGCTCAAGCAAATTGAGAATATCAATAATATGCGATCCGCGATCAAACGAAGACAAAGTGGAAGGACCTAAGCTATCACCGCCAAACAGGAAAAATGTCGGGATCGGTTGTTGGCGATAGTTTTTTACAATGCTGGCAAGCTGCGCATAATCACCTTGTTCTGTTTCGAGGATACGTGGTAATTCAGCAGTAAAAATAAGCCGCGCCTGACGGTCGGTTGCATTGGCAGGTCCGATCAATAAAGACAGCAAACTAAAACCCAACAGCAGGAAATATTTGGGGATTGGCAGTACGTACGACAACAACTTCATCCTGAGCGGTAGTCTCCGATAATAGGTTTTCATCAGATCGATATGAGCAAAAGGTCTGATAACCGGCAGCTTCGAGTTTGTTCCTTTTTACACAAAATTGCAGCTAATTTGCGACTAAACCCGGCCGTAAAATACAAGCATGACAAAGCCTGCGGCCAACTGCAAGTGACCTGAATAGCATCCCATAGAAAAAACGTTGCCATCACCGACAAATATGCTATAAATGAAAGCGCTTACAATAGCATTTACCATAATAAACAGGTGGCATCGTTGCTGATGTTGCGTTGCAGAAGCTGATTTAAAACAGCATAAAGACTGCCGCTTCATCAGCAATACAGAGTTTTGTTCTGTAACAGCTACCTAAAAAAAATCGCTGAAACAAGGACTTGACTAAATGATGCCATCTTTACATCACCGCCGTTTATCTGTCGGTTTGACACCTATTGCCGCAGCTTTATTGATGGCTTTAACTGCATGCCAGCCAAAAGCGCCTGTCGCAGATACAACACTAGCAGCTGCCGATCCTGTGACGTCCAGTGATGCGAAAAGCCACAAAGATCCCGCGGCGATCTGGCCTAAATTAAAACTGCCACGTCAGGGTAATGTCGAAGAAGAAGCAAAAATCGCCAAGCTATTAGCGGGAATGACATTAGAGCAAAAAATTGCGCAGATGATTCAACCTGAAATCCGCGACATCACTGTGGACGATATGCGTAAGTATGGTTTTGGTTCCTATCTCAATGGTGGCGGTTCCTTCCCTGCCGGAAATAAGCATGCGACACCAGCCGATTGGATCAAATTAGCAGAAGATATGTATCAGGCGTCCATTGATGCTTCAGAAGATGGTTCAACCATTCCAACCATGTGGGGCACCGATGCGGTGCATGGCCATAACAATGTGATTGGCGCCACATTATTTCCCCATAATATCGGTTTAGGTGCAGCCAATAACCCAGATTTGATTGAACAAATCGCCAAAGCCACCGCCCGCGAAGTGATGGTCACCGGGATTGACTGGGTGTTCGCACCAACAGTTGCCGTGGTGCGAGATGACCGCTGGGGTCGCACTTATGAAGGTTATTCTGAAGATCCAACCATTGTCCGCAACTATGCGGCAGCAATTGTAAAAGGCTTACAAGGCGCGCCAGAT
>JAHJNE010000635.1 GCA_018820995.1 Gammaproteobacteria bacterium
CGCGATTCGTTTGGCCCGTGGTTATACCGGACGCGATACTATCGTGAAGTTTGAAGGTTGCTATCATGGTCATGCCGATTCATTATTGGTCAAAGCGGGCTCTGGTGCGCTGACGCTTGGCGTTCCAAACTCACCAGGCGTACCGGCCGATTTTGCCAAATACACCCTCACCTGTGAATTTAATAATCTGGAGCAACTCGCCGCATTGTTCGCAGAAAAAGGCGCGGATATTGCGTGTGTAATTGTTGAGCCGGTTGCCGGCAATATGAACTGCATACCGCCAAATCCAGGTTATTTACAAGGCTTACGCAACCTTTGTGATCAATATAGCGCAGTGTTAATTTTTGATGAAGTGATGACCGGTTTTCGGGTCGCTTTAGGTGGCGCGCAAGCCTATTACGACGTGAAACCCGACCTCACCACTTTAGGTAAAATTATTGGCGGCGGCATGCCAGTTGGCGCATTCGGTGGTAAAAAAGCCATTATGCAGCACATCGCCCCCTTAGGTCCGGTGTATCAGGCGGGGACTTTATCCGGTAATCCGATTGCCATGGCCGCAGGTTTAGCAGCGCTGAAAGAAATCAGCAAGCCCGGCGTTTATGAAAGCCTGACCGCTAAAACAACTCAGTTATTGCAAGGTCTGACAGCAGCAGCGGCTAAACATGGCGTGCCACTTTGTGTAAATCAGGTCGGTGGCATGTTTGGGTTGTTTTTTACTTCGGCAACGAGTGTCACCAGTTATGCGCAAGCGACACAGTGCAACATTGAAGCCTTTAAAAAGTTTTTCCATCTGATGCTGGCTGACGGTATTTACCTGGCACCTTCAGCCTATGAAGCTGGCTTTTTAAGTCTGGCGCATAGTGATGCTGACTTAGCCGCCACTATTGCCGCAGCCGAGCGAGCTTTCGCCCAATTATAAAACGTACTTTGAATAGACGGCAGTTTAGGGCTTGTTCCCTGCTGCCGTCTCTACCTGTTTTAACCACACCACATCCGCTGTTCCAAATTTTTCTTGTAGGTAATACAACTGATCTTGCTGGAAATCAGCATATAAACCATCAGGTATAGTATCTGGATTCAGCGTTATCTGCTGTAGTTGGCCGCTCTGCCAAGGCATAAACATCAGTTGCTTTGCTGCACCCTCTCCGATTAGCCAGTAAAGACCATTCAGATTAGTCACCCAGCGATCAGCATCACCTAAACGCCAGTCGACCAAGGCAGGCAATGGCTTAAATGTATGATCTTTTAACGACCACAATCGCAACTGCGGCATTTGGCTTGATTGCAACACTAAAAAGCCTTTGGGCCCACAACGTACATCAGTGACATGTTCTTGCAGCAGCTGCGGTTGCTTATCTTGACTCCAGGTATGCAGACTCCAGCCCTGCTCTGACCATTGCGTCCAGTACAGCTGTTGTTGGCATACGGTCACTCGATCTGGCTGTTCTATCACTTGTAAGGTTAATTGCCCGCTCGACAAATCAATTTGATACAACTGCAAATCAATCAGTCCCAACAGTTTGTCACCGAACCAGATCAATTGACTGATCTGCCGTTTACCTTCAAAACGCGTTAATTGAGCGACTGTGTCATCTTGTTGCAACCAAACCTGGGGAGCACCAGAACGTTCTGATACAAAGGCAATTCGCCCAGCCTGAATAGCCATCGCATAATCGTCTTTATTACTGGCAAATGAAAAATCGGACACAAAAGCCGACTGTGCAGTACTGCCGTGCAATGGCAGCGGATAAAGATCTTTTCCTTGTCCAAAACTGTTCACAGCAACAATATCGTCACCTTGCCGTTGTGCAAAACGAAAATAACCATGCGCCGTGTTCAGTCTAATAACCTGGCCGGATGCCAACGGATAGACTAGCAACGACTCTGCTGAGCTAATCAGCAGATTGTGTCCTTGCCAGGGTGCTATTGAGTGAATGATAAAAGAAAAATCCTTCAGCCACCGCATAGAGCCACTTTGTAACTCAAATTCGAACAATGAACTGGAGTTGAAATCTTTTTCCATCACCAGATACAAACTATGTTGATGCAAAATCAAATTGGCAGGACGACGAAAGTTGTTGGAAAATTGGTACAACAAACGAGCACCACTTTGATTGGCTGCCAATCCGGCCAGCGGACGTTGCCACAGTTGACTTTGACCACTAACTAAATCCTGCTCTAACCAATAAAGATGTTTTTCATCTCGGGTGATACTTTGCATAAAAACACGCTGACACGAAAATAAGGCTTCAGGACCGCTGGTGCTCAGCGCAATCGATTGCCGGTAGAAGTGACATTGCCCCTGTTGACTGCCTTGAAACAAAAAATGCTGGTCGTCGAGCCAAATTGCCTGACTCAAAGCGTCAAATTCAGTACCGGATAAAATCTTGCGATGGGTGGTTAAATCGTGTTGCAGCCAGCGCCATTTCTGCTGTTGTGGTGCCTGATACTGGTAAAACATCGACGGCAGTTTCGGGTGCAACAACGGACTCACTTCATCGCCTGCCATCGCGCTTAACGTCAGCATTTGGCTGTAGACCGGTTGCCGGGTGTGCTTACCCACATTGATCAATGTCACTGCAAAGACCAGTAGCACTAACATGATCAGCACAGCACTCATCAGCCAAACCCATAAGCCAGGTCGGCTATGATCAGGCTGCCCTTGATGCAGATGAATCGGAGTCGTAGGCTCGTTGTTTCTGAATGGCTCTGTGACCGGCACCGCGATGCCGGCGCCAGGCATTTTGGCTTCTGGCCAACATTGATTAGACGTTGCGGCAATAGGCATTGCTTCGACGGTACTGCCATTGTCGACTGGCAGCGTTTCCAATTGCACATCTACTTTCCAGCGATAGCCACGCTTGGATAAAGTTTCAATACAATCTTGGCCAGCCATACCAGGCAGTAGTGTTTTACGCAGGCTTGCAACCGCGCGCATCACAGCACCATCGGTACCTTCACCTTCCGGCCACACGTCATCCATCAGCTGATCTTTCGAAATGATTTGTTGGGGATGTAACAGAAAATAATGTAATAACTGGTGTAAACGAGGTTCAAGCTTGCAAACAAACGCTGGTTCATCAGCGCGCACTAACCGACCCGTCGCTCGTTCAAAGCGCCAGTTAGCAAAACGAATCAGAGGTTCGGCATAATGCATAAAGGCCTCCCCAGGCAATTGACGGCTCTGGGGAGTATACATCAAAGTAATTGTTATTTAAGACTATTAGATTTCGCGCATCATTTTTTATCGGATAATTATAATTAATTCAACCGATAGCCATCATTCCAAATTAGTCGAGATGAGCCTCACAAAATGGGAACATCATGTCGCATTGATCTGGCTCACCATCAGGATCATCGTGAGTGTCGTCACCAAGGTGCACTGTCAGTGACGGACTAGAATGTAGAGTACTCGGTTGCGTAGCCATAGGCATTGCCACCGCAAATTTGGTGTATACCAATGCAACAAGTACAAAAGCAAAAATTGAGTATAAGTTGAAATGTTTCACAATTAACTCCTTAATGTGTGGGAAAAGTTCAACACAACTTAAACAGAAATCACTCCTTTTACACCTGATGAAAGTACGACAAAACACTGATAAATTTTCACTTAAGGTAGTGCGGCGATATCCAGATTACCCAAAATACTTTGCGGAAGATAAATATACTGCTCATCCAAACTGACTGAAAATCTTCGAATAGAACTAAAAGAGCCGTGTTTGATACTTTTTAACCGACGACTTTGCAGATCATACCTACGAATATCCAATCGACCATTATCTAAAAAAGTGCTGTAATATAATGCTTTTTCTCGTAACACAAAATGTGGAATCAAAACCCCATTCGAATCAATTGGCAGCTCAATAACTTCACCGCCGCTATACATATGCAATTCATAACCACCGTCTGCGCTTCGCCTCACGACTTGATACTCGCCACTTGGACTTTCCTGAAAATAATCTAGGTCAAGCGCCACAACGCTCTGCTTTAGACTTTGAGTATCAGTTTTTACAACTTGCCAACGGCCTTGCACCGCACTGCTAAAATATACATAACGACCGTCATGGCTCCAGCTAGGGTTACGCGCTGTCCCTCCTTCTTTACTTAATAATAGCGGTGCCTGACCAGCGGCAAAAATCCAGATTTCATTGATAAAACAAGGAAGAAGATAATTGAATTCAATGGCAATTACTGGCATCAACATGATATTCCAGGACAACGAG
>JAHJNE010000083.1 GCA_018820995.1 Gammaproteobacteria bacterium
GGTTTAAACCAAGGTTTAAACATGCGCGATTCAGGTCTTGATATTGCTTATGCATTGCGCGCTGAAGCCATCAGCCAAAAACGTAAATCATTCCTGCAGGCCAGCGAAAATGGCTTTGTTGTGGGTACCTACGAAGATTTAATTCCAACTGCTGATTTAGTGTTAAACCTGATGCCGGACAAGCAGCACACGTCAGTGGTAAAAGCGGTGATGCCGTTGATGAAACAAGGTTCAACGCTGGCTTACTCACACGGTTTTAATATCGTTGAAGAAGGTAACCAAATTCGGAAAGACATCACTGTAGTGATGGTGGCGCCAAAATGCCCTGGTACTGAAGTGCGCGAAGAATACAAACGTGGTTTTGGCGTACCGACTTTGATTGCGGTGCACCCGGAAAACGATCCACAAGGGCAGGGTTTAGCCATTGCTAAAGCTTACGCTTCTGCCACTGGTGGTGACCGCGCTGGGGTGTTGGAATCAAGTTTTGTTGCTGAAGTGAAATCAGATTTAATGGGCGAACAGACCATTTTATGTGGCATGTTACAAACCGGCGCAATTTTGGCTTATGACAAGCTGGTTGCTGACGGTTATGAAGCAGGTTACGCCGCAAAGCTGATTCAGTTTGGCTGGGAAACGATTACCGAAGCCCTGAAGCATGGTGGGATCACCAATATGATGGACCGCCTGTCGAATCCGGCGAAAATCAAAGCTTTTGATCTGGCTGAGCAGTTAAAAGGTATTTTACAGCCGCTGTTTGCCAAACATATGGACGACATCATCGCTGGTAAGTTTTCGGAAACCATGATGGCCGACTGGGCCAATGATGACAAACAACTGCTGGGCTGGCGCGAAGAAACCCGTCAAAGCGGTTTTGAAAATGCACCAGTGTCCGCTGAACATATCGCCGAACAAGATTATTTCGACCGCGCTATTTTGCTGGTAGCGATGGTGAAAGCTGGTGTTGAGCTGGCGTTTGATACCATGGTAGAAGCCGGTATTGTTGAAGAATCAGCGTATTACGAGTCGTTACATGAGACGCCGCTGATTGCCAACACTATTGCCCGGAAACGTCTGTACGAGATGAACGTGGTGATCAGCGATACCGCTGAATACGGCAACTATTTGTTTGCCAATGCGGCAGTGCCAATGCTGCGCGAGCTGGTTAATAACATCAGCCCTGAATTGCTGGGTAAGGGTGTGAATGCCGCCAACTCCCCACAAGGGAATGGCGTCGATAACATCCGCCTGATTGAAGTAAATGACGCTATCCGCCAACACCCGGTGGAAATCGTCGGCAAAACCTTACGTGGTTACATGACAGCGATGAAACGCATCGTCGTGAGCCAATAACTGAGTTTTACGTGGACCTTGGTTGTTTGCCCGGCTACTCGCCGGGCTTTTTTTTTGGCAATATTATATTGCTCTGCTGTGACCAAGAAAATCTTGTAAGATGAAATTCAGTGAATGCCAAGGTTACTCACAGTGACGGTTTGTTTATTTGTTATTTTTTTAGATTGGCACGACAAGTTCAAAAGGAGAGAGGGATGAAATCAATCGCCTTGGTTGCCCATGATGGTAAAAAAGCCGAGTTATTGGCGTGGGTGCAGCATCATGCCGCGTTTTTTCAGGAAAAACAGCTATATGCGACCGGAACGACGGGCAAGTTGATTGCTGAATCTTTGCAGCTGCCGGTTCATTGTTTAGCGAGTGGTCCTTTGGGAGGCGACCAGCAAATAGGTGCGTTAATTGCCGAGCAGAAAATTGATTGGCTGGTTTTTTTCTGGGATCCACTTTCCTCACAACCCCATGATCCTGATGTTAAGGCTTTGATTCGGCTGGCGGTGGTGTGGAATATTCCGGTGGCCTGCAATAAAGCGACAGCTGATTATATTGTGCACTCGACGTTATTAAACGAAAGCTATCAACGCACAGTTCCTGATTTTGCCGCTTATTTAGGTCGAAGCACCAGCGGTAGTTAAGGGGGGCGTTGCGAAAGCTCGACCGCTGCAGAATAGTTAGTGCAAAGCATTATTGAGGTGTCGTTGACCAGTTTTGCATTTCATAGAGCCGCGAAATTGTTCGCTCAAAGGCAAAACTCAGCTGACTCGCCTGATATAACTCCGTGATCGCGACTTTGGAACTGAGTAACAACAATGTCCGTCGTTCATAACATTCGTCGACCAATGCAATAAAGCGCCTTGCTTCATTATCAAGTTTGCTGACAAATATATCCTGATGTTCGCGCTGATAATTCTCTTCGACGCCATGCAAAATCGCCGTGTCTGAAACTTTGGTAAATTGTGGGACATTAGCCACAGCAATGGCGCGAAACTGCGAAGCGAGTTCCATATAGTCCAGTTGACTGCGAGGTCCACTGCAAAGCGCCATAAATTCAAAACCGATGATGGTTGAATTTTGCCATAAACAAGGGATTTTCCTTTGCATGACTGTGATAAACGACTGCGGATGCAAAAAACCAAACAACTGACTCGCCAATGCCGCTAATGGTTCGTGATTTGAATGGGCTTGCTGCAAATAGTACCGCATTGCAGGTTGCGATAGCCGCCGATAATCAATGCCATGGTCAAGAGCAAAGAGCTGACAATGCTGTTCAAGCAGGCTAATGGTCGGTAAAAACCGGCTGCGTTGCAGACCATTTTTATAGAGCTCAGACGGCGGTGAGTTGGAGGTTGTAACCAACAACACGCCAAGCGCGAACAATTCCCGCCACAAGGTTCCAAGTAGCATGGCATCGCCAATATCACTGACAAAAAACTCGTCAAAGCACAACACCTGATAATGACGCGCCCAGTTTTTAGCGATGATCCGAAGCGGTTCCGGATTGCCGCTCAGCTGATGCAGTTCTTGATGGACCCGCGCCATAAAATGATGAAAATGCAGCCGGATTTTATTTGGCGTCGTAAGTTCGTTATAAAACAAATCCATCAACATGGTTTTGCCACGACCTACCGGACCATAAATATAGAGCCCCTGCAGTCGATTTGAATCACCTGCAGAGTGGGTTGCCGCGACGACCAAATTGTTGCCAAGACCATCGATCGCCTGGGCTAATGCTGACAGTTGTTGCAACACTTGCCATTGGCTTTCGTCGTAACGCAGCAGGCCACTGGCGACCTGCTGTTGATAGTGTTGCAGCATCAAAACAGCACCAACTTATTGCGTTGCACCTTTGCCAATATGACGATCTAACCAGCCTAAAAACTCCTGATACCAAAGCAAAGAGTTGTTCGGTTTTAACACCCAATGGTTTTCATTCGGGAAATACACCAAACGTGCTTCAACCCCTTTGCCTTTCAGAACACCGTATAGTTCCAGTCCCTGA
>JAHJNE010000084.1 GCA_018820995.1 Gammaproteobacteria bacterium
ATTGGGCGGAACGATGGTTGGCGCAGGCGCAACATCCTCGTTTTTTAAGACCTTATACCGAATTGGTTTATCAGCCAATGCTGGAAGTACTGCAGCTTTTTGCCCAACACGGCTTTAAAAATTATATCGTTTCTGGCGGCAGTAATTATTTTGTCCGCGCCATGTGCGAACCTTGTTATTTGATCCCACCTGAACAAGCGATAGGCAGCCAATTGCTGACGCGTGTCACTGATCACGATGGTCAACTACAGGTCGAAATGCGCCCTATCCCATGGTTTTTTGATAATGGGGCTGGCAAAGTGCTTTCAATCGAAAGCCGGATCGATCGCCACCCAATAGCGGCTTTTGGCAACAGTCGCGGCGATATCAAAATGTTACGCTGGGCTGGTGCGACAAAAGGTGCACTGTGCATGATGGTGCATCATACGGACGCCGAACGGGAATATCAGTATTGCCCGGGTAACAAAGTTCTGGAGGGCGCTAGTCAATATGGTTGGTCGATGATCGATATGAAAAAAGACTGGCGTGAGATATTCCCCGCGGAAAAGGTATCGGCCGAAACCGAACAATAGACCTCACTTTAACCTGAATAATTTAGCACCGCAGTTAGCTAGACGCGACTGCGGTAAGCCGACCAGTTCAACCTTAGTTATATCCTTCAGTTCAGACCAAAGCCCTGCAAAGTCGGTTTAATGCTCTGGCATGCACCCATAAAGCACTTTAGGATATTTTTAACTACCAACAGCGACTTAGAGCAACATTATCTGGTTTTAATCGCCTAACCAAGAGTTCTCGCTTATGAAAATTATACTTTTAGCCAGTTTGTTAGCCTTCGCTGCCGTTGCTGCTGAACCGGTAATGTCAGAACGAGATCAAGCACAACGGCAAGATGAAATACTCAATCAACGCTTTAGCCAAGTGTTGCAACCTTTAATGGATCGCGAAAACATTGATTTATGGCTGTTGATTTCCCGCGAGTACAACGAAGACCCTGTGCTCAAAACCATGTTACCTGCGACCTGGCTTTCGGCACGAAGACGCACCATGCTGGTTATTTATAATCCAGGTGCTGGCAAGCCGCTGCAACTACATGCCGTCGCCCGTTACGATGTTGGTGAGCAGTTTAAAAAAGCCTGGGACGTTGAAAAACAACCCGATCAATGGCAAGCGCTGCACGATCTGATTAAAAGTAAAAAACCGAAAAAAATTGCCATTAATCAATCTGAATTTTTCGGTCATGCCGATGGCATGGTGGCGACCGAACTTGCCACTTTAAAACAAGCATTAGGCAAAGATTTGAGCCAGAAGTTAGTGAGTAGCGAAAAACTAGCGGTCGGTTGGCTGGAAACACGCTCTGCCCTTGAATTAAAGCAATATCCAAATCTGGCCACTATCGGTCATCAGCTCATCAAGCGCGCTTTTTCAAATGAAGTTGTCACCCCTGGTAAAACCACCACTGAAGATGTGGTGTGGTGGCTACGCCAGGAAAGCACCAAACTTGGTTTACCGGTGTGGTTCCATCCGACGGTATCGATTCAACGCGCCAGCTCCGATAAATTTGACCAAATTAAAGCTTTTAGCGCGGCCAAAGCCGACAATTTAATTCTGCCGGGCGATTTGTTGCATGTCGATTTTGGTTTGACCTATTTGAGGCTGAACTCCGATCAACAACAGCACGCTTATGTATTGCGCCAGGGCGAAACTGATGCGCCGCTTTATTTAAAACAAGCACTCGCCAAGGGCAATCAGTTGCAGAATATTTTGACCGCAAACTTTAAAACAGGCCGAACTGGTAATGAGTTGTTGAAACTCAGCTTGCAACAAGCAAAAGAGCAACAGCTCGAGCCAAGTATTTACAGTCATCCATTAGGCCATCATGGTCATGGCGCTGGCCCGACGATCGGCATGTGGGATGCGCAACAAGGTGTTGCCGGTAGTGGCGACTATCCGCTGACCGCCAACACTGCTTATTCGATTGAACTCAACGTTGCGGTCGATATTCCTGAATGGGGTAACAGCATTCGGGTGATGCTGGAAGAGAACGGCTACTTTGATGGCAACAAATTTCAATATTTTGATGGCCGGCAAACTGAACTACATCTGATCAAATCACCGTAGTTTGAGTTAACGATCAGATAAATTGCTCGCCTGGCACCTATGTTGGCGAAGTGAGCAATCTCCGCAAAAACAACCTGTTACGCAAAGTTTGTACCTCTTTAAACATCTTTGAACATGCAGGCGGGCTACCGTTGCTCTGCAGCCCGCCGCAAATATGCAGCCGATATCGCCACTACGCGCCAAGCAAATAGCGAATTTCGTCGCTACATTCGTTTGTATTGTTGAGATGCGATTATTTTCAAAGGTCTCTATAAAGACCAAAAGCTGTCATGCAAGCACTCAGGTGGGTACGCCTTCATTTTGAGCGCTTAAGATTCCTGCAACCTTTCTTAATAAGTTACCACTTGATTAGTGTCAGCTAATTTAACAATCGCGCATTTGAATCAAGTCTACAAAAGATGAGAGCAACTGAAAAACAATCACTTATAAGCAATGGCATAGTCTGTGAATAGACCAATTGCACAAACTTATTTCAAACAATGAAACGAAGGAAACTAAAATGAATAAACGTGTATTTACCATGGCCTTTTCCGCTGCTGCGTTAGTTTCTTCTTTTGCAAGCAATGCAGCGTTAATAACTTTAGGTGGAGTTAATGCTGGTGACTCTTCGGGCCTAACCTCTCAGTTTATCGATCCGCTGAACGCTCCTGGTGCCAGCGCAATTTATGGCTACAATGGCTATTTTATTGAAACTTTTGATTATGCTACAGCGATGGCAGGAATTCCTGGTTCAGTAGCTTATAACCATCCAACGAATAATGCAGGCTGTTCTATAAACTCTCTTTCCTCTGGTGTTACTGTCACGCAACTAACTGGAACTTTCCAGGTAGCGCGAGGTAATAACAACTATGCAGCTGCACCTTTGGGTGATAACACCTGTTTTGGCTACACTCCTGCACAAGGCGGTAGTCAAGGTAGCATTGCAATCGATTACTCGGCATTACTGGCATTGACCAATAACACTATTAGCTATTTTGGTTTTTATTGGGGTTCAGTTGACGCCTACAATAGCTTTGCGTTTTATAACGGCAATACTTTAATCGATTCTTTCTCTGGCCCAGAGTTATTAGCTCTGACTGGTGGTATTTCGGGAAATCAAAACCAGCAAGAAAGTAATAGATACGTCAATATCAATTTTGGTCCTGGCGAAGGCTTTACAAAAGTAGTTGTTACAAGTAATGGTGTGGCTGGTGAGTTTGATAATATCGCCATTGGTCTGACCAATCGACAAGTACCTGAACCTGCAGGTTTGGCAATACTCGGCTTTGGTCTTGCTGGTCTGGTTTTACGTCAAAGAGCAAAAAAGTCTTAACACATATTGGTTAGATTTTGCACTTATTGTTTAGGATGGCCAATCTTTCGAGCAAATTGGCCTTCCTAAACTTCTAAATATCTGTTTTATCTAAAACAATGATCTCTATACCCTTCTATCCAAATCAATACATGTTTTTGGCACGAAATATTTTTTAAAACGGCTATCTTCCTTAAAAATGGCAAGGTATGCCGTGTTGAATGGGTTTCAACATATTTAGGTCTGAATTCTTATCCACCGAGAGTTTTTGCTCGTCGTAAACGCCTCATCGCCTCCGCATGATTTATAGCCTTTAACTGACTGATAAAGGTAAGCAGCTTATTATCTTGACCATAAATTTTATGTGAATTGGCATTGTAATAATTAGTTAAACCTTCACTGGCTATCGGTAAAAGATCAGCTGTTCGAAGCAAGTATGTAATATACATTCATCAATTGAGCATCATGATTAAGGCGTCGGTATGACGCCTGGCATGTGGGATGCGCAACAAGGTGTTGCCGGTAGTGGCGACTATCCGCTGACCGCCAATACTGCATATTCGATTGTACTCAACGTGGCGGTCGACATCCCTGAATGGGGAAACAGCATTCGGGTGATGCTGGAAGAGAACGGCTACTTTGATGGCAACAAATTTCAATATTTTGATGGCCGGCAAACTGAACTACATCTAATCAAATCACCGTAGTCTGAGTTAACGATCAGATAAATTGCTTACTTCGCGATTTCGTTGGTGAAGTGAGCAAAAACTGTAGCTTCAAAAGCGCAGTTTTTACGGGAACTTGATGTGAACAAACAAACGGCAGTTTATTGGTTTCGAAATGATTTACGGCTATCAGATAATAAAGCGTTAACCCACGCCTGTCAGCAATCTGCAGCACTGGTGTTGGTCTATTGTCTGGCACCGGATGAGCGCACCGACTGGGATTTTGCGCGTGTTGGTCAGCATCGGAAAAGCTACCTCGCAGATACTTTACTTTGCTTAGCGAAACAATGTGAAACCTTAGGTTCACAACTTTTTGTAGTGGCTGGCGATCC
>JAHJNE010000636.1 GCA_018820995.1 Gammaproteobacteria bacterium
ATGCAAAGTTACTTATATTGAACTGGACATTTATACGGCTAAAAAGTAAGCTCCGAGACCAGAAACTGGTGTCACCAGCCATTATCGACAGAGGGTTTAGCACGCATGGCCGCGCTTCGCTGGAAACGTATTGTGATCAAAGTTGGCAGCGCTTTAATCGCGCCCGCGGGGAAAGGTTGTTCAACACGCTATTTGCTGGCGATTGCCCGATTTATCAGTGAATGCAAGTTGCAGGGCACTGAAGTGGTATTGGTTTCGAGCGGCAGTGTTGCTGCAGGGCGCAACGCCATACCGTTCAGTCATCAGCCTTTGCCAATTAACGTTAAACAAGCGATGGCTGCTATTGGTCAAAACCAGATGATGATGATGTGGAGTCAGTTGCTCGACTGTCCTTGCGCGCAAATTTTACTGACTCACGATGATTTGCGCGATCGCAGAAGATACCTGAATATCGATAACACTTTACGAACTTTGCTTAGCCATCAGGCTTTGCCGATCGTCAATGAAAACGATACGGTTGCGACCGCCGAACTGAAAGTGGGTGACAACGACAACTTAGCCGCAATGGTGGCGATTGTGGTGGATGCCGATGCGCTGATTATCTGCTCTGACATTGACGGTTTGTATACCGCCAACCCTCGCACCGATACGACCGCCCGTTTTATTCCAAAAGTTGATCTTATTACGCCTGATATTTATGCGATGGCCGGTGGCAGCCATCATTTAGTCGGCACCGGTGGCATGGTAACCAAACTGCAGGCCGCCGCCAAAGCCGCAGCGCGGGGCATTGAAACGCTCATTATCAATGGCCAGAAAGCCAGTAGCTTTGATGCCTTATTACAGGGTGAAAGTGCTGGCACTTTATTTTGTGCGCTGCCCGGTAAACAAAGCGCAAAAAAACATTGGTTGTTGCATAGCAGCAAGGCCACAGCAGAAGTGATGCTGGACGACGGCGCAGTGCAAGCGCTGTTGCATAAAGGCGCGTCGTTGCTGGCTAAAGGTGTGACCCAAGTAACCGGTGATTTTGACAAAGGTGATGCTATTTGGCTGGTTGATAGCAGCGGCCAGCAGTTAGCCAAAGGCGTCAGCCAATATAGTGCGCCCGAGCTGAATAAAATTAAAGGTATTCATAGTAGTGGCATCGAGGCCGTGCTTGGCTATTGCCCAAGTGAAGTGGCAGTACACCGCGATGATTTAGTGCTGATGGAGCAAGTTTGATGAGCGTTCAAACCGCAGTTGCGGGTTCAGAAGTTAATACAGCCTCTCATGCATCATTTGATGTGGTGGCTTTATGTCAGCAAGCCAGAATTGCCAGCCGGCAATTAGCGCAGCTTGGTGAAGGTGAGAAAAACCAATTATTACTGGATATGGCCGATGGGCTTGAAGCAGCCACCGCAGAAATTTTGCAGCAAAACCAAATTGATATGCAAAATGCAGTGGCAAACAATGTCTCGGAAGCGATGCAAGACCGGTTGTTGTTAACTGCTGAGCGCATTCAATCTTTGGCGGGTGCGGTGCGACAAATTGCCAGCCTGCCCGATCCGGTCGGGCAAATTCGCCAATTAGCACCAAGGCCCAACGGTATTCAGGTTGGCAAAATGCGCATTCCACTGGGCGTGATTGCGATGATTTACGAAGCGCGGCCAAACGTGACTGCCGATGCCGGAGCCTTGTGTTTAAAATCTGGCAATGCGGTCATTTTACGGGGGGGCCGTGAAGCGCTTAATTCGAGCCTGGCGATTGCCAAAGTACTGCAACAAGTGCTGGTGGCGCATCAGATCAATCCGGCGGCGATCAGCGTGTTACCGAATCCGGACCGTGACCTGTTATTAAAGCTGTTACAGCAGGATAGTTATGTTGATTTGGTGATCCCACGCGGTGGCGAAGGGCTGATCCGCTTTGTCAGTGACAACAGCCGTATTCCGGTGATCCAGCATTACAAAGGCATTTGTCATTTGTTTGTCGATAAAGCCGCCGACCTCGATAAAGCGTTGGCGCTGTTGCTGAACGGTAAAACCCAGCGCCCAGGTGTGTGTAATGCCTTGGAAACTTTATTAGTGCATGCCGATGTTGCTGCCACCTTTTTACCTTTGGCTGAAGCAGCGCTCAAAGTGAAAAGCGTTGATCTGTATGGCTGTGAGCGCACTTTAGAATATCTGCCAGGCGCAAGTGCCGCAGCAGCCGACCAGTTTGATACCGAGTATCTGCGTCTTGCCTTGTCGGTGAAAGTGGTCGATAACTTTGCCGGTGCTGTGGCGCATATCGAACAACATAGTTCAGGCCATACTGAAGTGATTTGCACCCAGGATATCAGCCGCGCGCAGCGGTTTATCAAACAAGTAAATTCTGCGGTGGTGATGGTCAATGCCTCATCGCGTTTTTCTGATGGTGGCGAGCTGGGTTTAGGTGCCGAAATTGGTATTTCGACCAGTAAGCTGCACGCCTACGGTCCGATGGGATTGGAATCGCTGACCACTGAAAAATACATTGTGATTGGTGACGGGCAGGTACGGGTTTAGCTTGCGGGCTTCACAGACAACGGTGAGGCTTTAAAACACACTTCCCCAGAGACGAACGTTGCCAAGCAGCAACGTTCGTTTAACCTGTTAGCCGCGGTAAGGGTCCTGCGCCATTAGGTAAGCTTTTAAATCGGCTTGATTTGGCTGTTGTTCCAGCCAGGCCCGAAAATCTTGTACTTTCTGA
>JAHJNE010000637.1 GCA_018820995.1 Gammaproteobacteria bacterium
ACCAGCGAATCACTGACAAACTTGCGCATCATTGCATGTTCAGTCGCGGTATTTTCACAACAAGTTGACCGTTCGATAGCGCCACTGACCGGGTTATAACGGTGGAAATAACCCGGAACAATTTTATCGAACACTGAGTTATCAAATAAACCCGATGAACTGGTATGGTTGTACACCACATCTAAGACAACGCGCAGGCCAATACTATGCAGCGCCTGGTTCATCGCGCGCATTTCTTTGACCCGAGCCACGCCTTCTGGTGTGGAAGCGTATGAACCTTCCGGCACGTTAAAATGTTGTGGATCATAACCCCAGTTAAAACTGTCAGTACCGCGCATCGCTTCGACCAACGCCTGAGCATTTTCACCAGAGTTCTGGTAACCCTTCATCACATCTTCCAGTTTGGTACTGCCATTCATCAGACAAACTGGCGCTGAGGCTTTTATTTTACAAAGTTCAGCCACAGTGTTGTTCAGATCCACCCGTTTGGTCGCATCTTCGTTTACCGTCGCCATATCGGTTGCTGGCAGCAGATGGAAATGAGTTAAACCATGTTCCGCCAGTTTCTTTAAATGCTGCACTGGGGCCGAGTCCATTTCAGTGAAGGCCAGATATTTGCCCCGGTTGGCAGCAGTCACTGACATATCGCGAGCACTGAAATCACGAATATGACCTTCGTAAATCACGATATCCTCCGGATTACCTGCCGCTGGTACTTCATGGCTGTCCCAGTTGGCTGGTTTGGTATCAGCATCCATTAAATTCACAAACTGGCTATAACGGCCGTTGGTGGCAGTATTCACTGAGTACGGATCAGTTGCTTCCACCATTTCCACTTTTTTGGTCAGTGGGTGATAAACCTCAACTTCAAAGCGGTAAAAATTCCGGTTAAGGGTTGTGGCGGCAGCTGAATAGCTCCAAATCCCGGTGGCAGCATCAAGTGTCATCGGCTGTGTTGCACTTAAGGTTTTTGCTGGTGTATAAATTTTCAGCTTGACGCTACGGGCGGTTGGCGCCCAGACCGAGGTTTTGATATTGCTGCCGTCGTAGACCAAGCCTAGTTTGGCTTCGTCAGCGTCGTTTTCCCCTTTGGTATACAGATCATCAAGCACCTGCGCCGCCTGCACGTAGGAAGCGGAAATCAGTTTATTTGCTGAATCATAACTCGCCAGCACCAACTGGTTTTTCACCATGGCTTTTGCTTGTTCGGCAGTTAAAGTGGTTTTATAGGCAGGCCAGCTGGCTAAATGCGGCACCAATGCTTTTTGCTGATCAGTCAACTCAGTTGGCGTCACTTCCACCGAATCCCCGGCAATGGTCAGGGTGTCACTGTCAATCGCCAGATCGGCGGCAGCACTTTGGTGCAGTTTGATTTTGCTAACGCCAGCAGTATCTGCGTTCCAGACTAAAGTCGAACGATCTAGCCAATGCGCAGCGTTATCCGCAATTTGCACACCCAGTGAATCCAGCGGGTAAATGTAGACCGATGGGTTGGCATTAAAAGTCCAGCTCATCGCAACTAATTTGGCAGGCTCTTTTGGTCCTAAATCAATGCGTGAGTCGGTTGCCCCTAAGGCTTTCCCCGCGTCATCCGTGCCGACGTGAATAATAAAATTACCGCATGCCTCGGCTTTGCCTTTGACACCAGGCTGTAAGTTCAGCAACCAATAGGCACCATATACCGGGTCAATACCACTGATTTCTAAACCATTATCCCAAGCCTTGGCGATGGAATCCGTGGCATAAGCATCACAGGTTTCATTGTTCCAGGTATGCAGGCGGTACCCGTCATATCCACCTTTTTTATTAAAAAATATCACCGCCTGATTGGCGCCGGCATAGACAATTGGCTCTGGCAGTTTTGGGTTGTAACCAATGATACATTTTTCATTGCGGGCATCAGGGAATTGCGGCGCAGCACATTTGATCGGTGGCGGCGCAATACAAGCGGTGCCTTCAGCATTGGGTATATTTGGCACACTACAACTGAGTAGTGCTTTGGCAGGCGCGGTGTCACCACCGGCACCACCACAGCTTGCTAACAGCATCGCAAGCGCTAAAGTGCCTGCCAGCTTGGGGATCAACATCATGTTTTTCATTGTTATTTCACTCCGTATATTCGGGTTTGGTCGCTGTAGGCAAGGCCTGCACAGCATCCGGCTTCAGCCTTTAAAAGCGATAGTTGGCGCCCAGGTAATACTGGCGACCAAAAAATTGGATCGTGCCGGTATAGGCGGTATCACCCCAGTAACTTTTGGTTGGCTCATCCAGTAAGTTATTGACCTGAAACAACAAACCAAGATTATCTGTCACCTGGTACGAGGCCTGATAGTCCATCACCATCTCTGCTTCATAACGGATTTCCTGATCGGCCAACGCTGATTGATCGGAGATAAAGTCATCACGGAAACGAGTACTTAAGCGTGTTTCAAACCCTTCGTATTCCCAGAAAGCCGTCACGGTATAAACATTCGGCGACAAGCCTTTTAATTCGGCTTTAAAACTCTGCCGACCATTGACGATTTCAGTAGTGATTTCACTTTCGGTATAGGAATAACTGGCGCTGATGCCCAGACCTGACCAGAACGACGGCAGGAAATTAAACACCTGGGTATAGGCCAATTCGGCACCACGGATATACCCACCTTTGTCGTTATTCACCGCAGTCGAATAATCGCCGATTGGATTTGGCGTCCGCGGTGGTAAGCCATCCGGATTGCCTGGTTCAGTGCCTGGGACATAACTCGGCAACGGAAAACCTGCGGCCGCGAAATCAAAATCAGTGATGGTATCTTGCTGAATAAAAGACTTAATATTTTTGTAAAAAATCGCCGCGACAAATGCGCCACTTGAATCTTCAAAATATCGCTCGTAAGACAAATCAAACTGATCGGCATAAAACGGTTTTAAAAACGGGCTACGGGTACTGGAACCTGACACATCTCCATTGGTGGCAATGTTAAAAGTAGTCACCGACGATAATTGATTGATCGGTGGCCGCGACATCACTTTCGCCATTGCAAAACGCAGCTGGTCATTGTCAGTCAGCGACAAGTTCAGGTTGAGCTGTGGCAAATAGTCACGATATTTGATGCCGACCAATGATGGCGCATAGTCATCACTAATCAGGCCTGCTTCGTCGGTAATATATTGGGCGCCTTTGCTGGCATCGCCATCGACATAGGTCATGTTGGTAGCAAATTGTTTCGTCTCGACCATCCGCACACCGACATTACCGGTCAACCGCATCCCCACAACTTCGGTATCAATATTGGCCATCAAGTAAGCAGCGGTCACATCCTCGTATACTTCACCACTTTCGGTGATGCTCCAGGGGGTTGATTTACCGCCAGCGACCGGATTGTCGAGACCTGCATACCCATTCCCCCAGGTTTGTTTTGGTTGCGGCACGCCATTCGGGAACCAGGCATTCAGGGCCTTGTTCAAATCAATCGCCAGGTAACTTGGAAAAGCAGCAAAATCACCTTTGAAATTAACCACTTTCACCATGTCCTGCGTCAGACGCAGCGGTGCTTCACTGGTTAAAAACGTACTATCAGAACCAAATTCGAACACCTGACGGTCGTTGGTGTAATCGCGCTCTGAATAGCGCACACCCGCTTCAAGAGAACTCAGCACCGGATTATCCAGTTTATAAACAAAATCAATCCGATATGCGTCAACTTCATCAGTATTTAACGTTGGATAAATCCCGTATTTGCTCACCAGCATTTTATCGATATCGGTAAAAGAAGCGGCTTGGTTAATACCGATACTTGGCAAGTCCAGCCCATTCAGCAGATATGTGATCGAGACATTCGGATCCACCACCGGCTTCACCGCAGTGGCATCGGTCGAAGCCAAAGACCACAACAAGCCATTGCGGAAATTACTCGAGGACGACGAATGGGAAATATCGACATTAACGGTCAAATCATCCGTAAGTTGATATTCAGTGTTAAAGCCATAGCTGCGGACTTCGTCAAAGTCGGTGTTGTCATCGTTCACCATCTCAACGCGAGTACTGCCATCACTAGCGCGTTTGACCGTCCCGCCAATCATGATGTTATCTTTGATCACGGCGTTGTCGATGATCGCACTGGCACTTTCGAACTTGGCGCGAAAGCCACGGGCGAAAGCTTTGGTATCAAATTTGGAGATAAAAGCGTCGGCTTTCACCGTCAAGCGCTCATTCGGCGCCCACTCCAATGCAGCCACATAACCATTGCGGGTTTCTTCACCACCGCGGTGTTGCATTTCAAAACCTTCGCTGACGAGCTCCTGCGCATCATCACCTTTGACACCATCCAGGTCTTTTTCATTGTTGTAATTAAAACCAACAAACTGAGTAGAAACACTTGGCTGAAATAATCTTGCATAACCTAATGATAAACCTAGCGTTTCATCAAGAAATTTGCCCTGATATGAAAAACTGAAACGGTCGCCCATTTCAGTCGCATCAGAGACTTCAGACGCACGGTCGTTGAAGCTCCCACGGGCATTCACGACAAAGTTATGTTGCTCAGCGGCACGAAGCGGACTTGCCGTTTGCAATTCGACGGTGCCAGCCACCCCACCTTCAATCAACGATGCTTTTGGCGACTTATACACTGCCGCCGAGTTAATTAACTCCGACGGATACTGATCAAACTCAATGTTCCGCTTGCCGTTAGTGGATACCTGCTCGCGGCCGTTGAGGGTTGAAAAGACAAAACCACCTTCCATACCACGAATATTAATTTCCGAGGCCTGGCCACCGGTCCGTACTGCAGAAATGCCCGGCAGTCGGGTCAGCGCATCAGCCATTGACACGTCAGGCAAAGCGCCTAAATCGTCTGCCGAAATTGTTTCTGAAACCGTGTCATTAAACCGTTTTAAATTCAGTGATTTAATCAGGCTGCCAGCAAAACTTTTCACCTCAATCACTTCTATCGCTTCTTTTTTATCTTTTTGACTGGCCGTTTTGTTATCAGCAACTACGTCTGGTGATTGATTTTGTTGTGGTGCCTCGACTTGCGCTTCGGCAGCAGACAAGCTGGGAGCCAGCCCCGCCGCTGCTATCGCCAGCGTTAACATACTTAATTTGAACTTTGACATGCCTTTGTCCCCGGTATGGTTTTTATTGTAATGACCCTGGACAATGCTGTTATCACTGCACTTTTTCACCCATAACCACAATGGCGATGAGTGAAAAGAAAACGGCGGGCATCCCTAGTCACTGAGCGAAATTTAAAATTCTGTGTCTATTAAATAAACAGCGGCCCTATGAAGTACAACATGAATACGTATTCAGGCCGGAACTTTCGCACAACGACAGTGCGAACCTCGCGTTTCCTGCTTGAGGATAGTGCAACGGCAAGATTTTGGGGAAATAGTGGCCATTATTTTGCACCGCTCAGGTGCTGCGTCGTGCTGCCACTGCACTGTCAACAACGATGAAAAAGCCTACGGTGATGGTTGCTGAACAAGAGGACTAAAGGACTAAAGGATAGGAGCACACTCTGTAACAGAGCTCTTCATCAAAAAAGCATCATTAAAAAATGGACTTCATGAAGTAAGACTCAACGACAGCCTGTGGCTTGGTCTGCATCAGGCAAGGCTCGCTGACACCGTTGCTGGTAATAGCGGCTTTCGGCAAGCCGGCTTTGCTGTTTTAATAAACGCGCGGCGGCTGCCTGCTCCGCGGCTTGATCAGGCATCGCATCAGCCAGAATTAAACTTGTTTTTAGCACCATTGGTTGATCTGCAAGTGCCTGATATTTTGCCAATGAATGTTGCATCAATCCCAGCCAACCAACACGATTGGCAAAATAGTCCAGCCCCAGTTGTTGTTGCCAGTCACTGGCTGCAGGTAAATTCACCGGCTGCGCTTTTTGTACAAAAGGATAGTCCGACGTTAACGTCGCAACCCGGGCAAAAGCGGCATATTCCTCAGCCGGTAATACTGGTCGTAACAACCAGGCTTGTGCTGTGCTTTCCTGCGTCGCCATGCTGGGCAATTGCTTGCTGTGAGCAAGTGCCTGATAAAAGCTATCAGCAATCACAAAATAGCCGGGCAAGTTTGGATGCAGATGTTCCAGCATCAGCTCACGACCAATCAAACCGTTGATTGCATGTTGCGCCAATGCTTGCTCGGCATCGACCAGTACCGCGCCATATTGCTGCGCCAACTGCCGGTGAATGTCATTAATTGCACTTGGTGCCCGAAACCGCAATGAATCCAGATCCCTTGCCAGTTCCAAATACTCTTTGGCCTCCCTAAATCGTTGCTGCGCGCGAAACCATTGCCCGAGTTCAAATGCCAGCAATGCGTGCTGCTCGGTGGCGATAATCTGTTGTAACTGCTTGAGAATCACCGCTGCGTCTTGCCCGGCTAATTCAGCCAATAGTTGGCGCTGCGATGCGGTCAACGGCGGGCTTTGAAACGGTTTTTGTTCGGCGATATTGCTGGCGACGGTTGCTAGAAAAACCACCACGCCCGCCCGTTGATACTTGTCGAGTAACGCCGCAAGATTGTGCTGATATTGCGCCAATCCAGCCTGATACAACTCTGAATCAAACGGGATCAACTGACTTTTCGCCAAGCGGGCCATTAAGGTGCGTTTTTGTTGTGGCGCTGCTGCAGCGCCTGCAGATGCTGGCGACAACGATGTGGTCACCTGCTCTATCGCCTGATACAACCGATATGGTCGTAGCGCCAAACTAAGCCGGGTTAATAACGACGAGCCAAGCCAAGGCTCTGCAGCGCCCACACCAAGAATGCCGACGTATTCGTTGTGTCCGGCATAAATCAGCACCGCATCCGGCTGCTGCGCAATAATGTCATCGGCGTAACTCAGCATGCTGTAACTATTCACTGCAGACATCGCGGTGTTAATCACTTCAACATGACGGTCAGGCCAACTGCGGCGTAATCTGCCTTCAAGTAACCCCGCCAAAGACGCGCCTAAGCCATAAGGATAACCAGCCGCCGACGACTCGCCCTGCACAAAAATCCGCAGGCCATTGGCAGGTTTTTCGGCTAGGAAATATTGCGGTTCTATCGTCACATTCGGCGGTGTCACGCCTGCCGGCACAAACCGGCGCACAGCATCAGGTCGCGCGGTGAGATAAGCAGGTTGTTGTGGATGTGGCACAAACAACGGCAAATCGACACCAAAACCAACCAAACGCAATAACCCTTCAAACAACAGTAGAAAAATCAGCGGTAAGGCAATCAACACCAGCCAAAAAAATGCCGGACGTAGCGCTTTAGAATTGACCAAAACTGCGTCTGGCTTGCTGGTCGCTTGCCGCTGTTCTGGCTGCTTGTTCAGCGCTTTGGTGTCACTTCGCCGCGCTTTTGTCATGGTGTGACTCCGGACTGATTTGTCGCCAATGCGGCTTTTATTCTGGCATGTTGTTGTAAAGCAATAGGCTGATTCGGTTGTTGCTGCAACACCACCTCAAGCTGAGCTAACGCTGCTTTCAGGTCACCGAATGCTGCCATGCTACGCGCTAACATCAGTCGGAATTGCAGCGCCTCAGGCTGTAACTGTACCGCCCGCCATTGGTAATATCGCGCCAAGGCTGGATCTGACGCCGCAAAATACAACTGACCCGCAGCAAAAGCGATGTCCGCTTTAAACGGCAATGCATCGGATAGCAGCGCTGCAATTTTCGCTGCATTGGGCGCATCGCGTTGCTGCTGGTAATAAGCCAGCAATTGTTGATGTAATTTCAGCCAATCGCCCCCCTGTATCTGTGCACTGGCCAGTTGCTGTAACGTGACAGGCATGGCCGGAAATTGCAGGAAAAAGGTCTGCGTAAAATCAGCCACTGTTGGCGGTTGCACCTGCTGACGTTGATCAAAGGGATAGTCAGCCAGCAGCAACGAAATTTTGAATTGCGCAGTGGCCAAATCCAGCACCGACAATAAGGAATCCGGTTCGGCCGAAGGTTCAGGATCAAAACCCTGAATCAGTCCGGCCCGGTGTAAACTGCGCCACCAGCTGTCGGCCAGCAGTTGATACCCTTGTTGATTTGGATGCACATGTTCGAGCAACAATTCTGAGCCTAAGATGCCATCGCTGCTGTGCTGGCGAAACCAATGTTCAGCATCAGCTAACCAGATCCCCGGCGCTTTGCTTTGCTCGCGCAAGAACTGATTAAACACCGCCGGCGCCCGAAACCTTAATAAATCCAGATCTTTGGCTTGTTGTAACGCCTGCAGCGCGGCTTCCGGCTGCCGATTCGCCAGCAATGCTTTGCCGTACTGGTATTGCAGCATCGCATCGTCAGGGGTGGCTTTTAGCAAAGCCGGCAGTTGTTGCAAGGTAACCTGTTGCGGTTGACTGCCATCCATTCTTGCCGCGAAAGCCGGTGTTGCAAGCTGCTCTTCAGCAAAGCTCTCTGTTAGAAATGGTGCAATATCAAGCTCATTACTTACCACAGTGGTCAAAATGAGCGGTACTTTGGCCTGTTGCGCCAGCGCAGTGATTGCTGCCAGATTTTGCTGAAATTGCGCGACCCCAGCCTGATAAGCGTCACTATGTAACGGGATCCCGGACTGACCGGCCATTTGCGCCATTGTCGTTTGCCCGGTCGCCTCTGGCGTGGGCGTGACACTTTGCACCAGTTGCTGCATCAGCTGATACAACCGCCATTTTTTTAGCTGCAACCACCATAAGGTGAGTTGTCGGTTGGGGCTGGCCTGAAACTGCGAGCCAACGCCCAATAAGCCAACATATTCGTTGTGCCCCAGATAGAGCAAAATGGCGTCGGGTTTGGCGGCCAATAATTCCGGCATAATATCGAGCACGGTGTAGCTGTTAATGGCCGCCATGGCGGTAGAAATAACTTCAATCGGCTGATCGGGAAACTGTCGTTTTAACCTTTGTTGCAATAGCGCCGCTGGTGAGCCAAAACGACCATAAGGAAAACCTGCCGCTGTCGATTCGCCAGCCACCATCAGCCTTAAACC
>JAHJNE010000638.1 GCA_018820995.1 Gammaproteobacteria bacterium
ACCGCTTCGCTGGATTTGCAGGAGATTTTGTTTTTATGCCATAAAAGCCTGAATGAAATTATGGATGTCCATGTATTGGCTATTGGCATCTTTCGTAGCGAGAGTCAGAGTTTGGAGTTCAGCCACTGGTTAGAAAATGGCCGGCTGATGGAGCCTTTTGAACTGAAGCTAAAACCGGAGCTAAATTTAGCGTCGGTGTGCTTTAACCAGCAACGCGAAATTAATATTCAGCAACGTGAACAATTTCTACAATTTTTGCCGGAAATCCCATTACCGATCAATGGTGCGCCGATGCAATCCGTGCTGTATTTTCCGTTGGTTGTCGACGGTGAAAAGATTGGTTGTATGACGTTGCAAAGCCCCAGGATAGAGGCATTTGCGCCACAGCAAACCAATTTGGTGCGCACATTGACCAGTAATATCGCGATTGCCGTGGCTAATGCGCAAATTGTCGCTAAGTTACAACAAACACAACAACAGCTGGTGATGCAGGAAAAAATGGCGTCTTTAGGCGGCTTAGTCGCTGGGGTCGCACATGAAGTGAATACGCCGCTCGGTATTTGTGTGACTGCGGCCAGCCACTTACAGCATGAAATTGAGGCCATCACGCTGGCGCACCAACAACGTAAATTATTGGTCCCAGCATTCGAGCGTTTTTTGGAATCAGCCAATACCGCGGCATTAATGTTAACCCAGAATACCGGCAGGGCTGCGGCATTAATTAACAGCTTTAAGCAGGTCGCGGTCGATAAGTGCGCGATTAGCCAGCGTGAATTTGATGTGGCCGAGTATTTAAAGGAAGTGATCAGGTCATTGCAGCCGGAATTGAATCGCCGCAATTGTCAGTTGCAGCTCTTGTCTGACCCGGGCATTACGCTGTTTGCTGACGCTGGGTCATTGGCGCAGTTAGTCACCCATTTAGTGATGAATTCGCTGCAGCATGGTTTTACTGATGGTATGGCTAAGCCGCCTGTAATCGAACTCAAGGTGCAAAACAATGCCGCGAATGTGCAGCTGGAATATCGCGACAATGGCTGTGGCATGGCTGCCGACACTTTAAAACGGTTGTTTGACCCGTTTTTTACCACTAAACGCAGTGAAGGTAATAGCGGCTTAGGCGCGCATATTGTCTACAATCTGGTGACAGCACAATTAAATGGCAGTATTTACGCCAGCAGCGAACCAGGCCAGGGCTTGTACTACCGGATTTTATTGCCGCAACTCCGTCGGCCGGATTAGGTTGTTTGAGCACCGTAGCCGTTGTTTTTAAGCGAACCTCGCGCTGTGCCTTTGGATATTTTGATTGCAATTATCTTTCGAATGACTAGAATGTCTTTCGACTTTCATTTTTAACTTTCGAAACGAAACTTTAAGCGGACACCATGAATAAACGGAATACCCAACAACGTCGTCGCGCTATTGTCGAATTACTGACCCAGCAAGGGGAAGTGAGTGTCGATGCGTTAGCGATGCGTTTTGATACGTCCGAGGTGACAATCCGTAAAGATTTGACCGCACTGGAACATACCGGCTTATTGCTGCGTAAGTACGGTGGCGCAGTGCCTTTGCCGCAGGAACTGATGACCGAAGCGGTCGTTGAACGAATTTCGGCACGAAAACAAGCGCTCGCCAAAGCTGCAGCCAGTTTAATCCGCGATCACTACCGGATAATCATCGACAGCGGCAGCACCACCGCGGCTTTACTGCCTGAATTATCAAATAAACAAGGTTTGGTAGTGATGACCAATTCGTTGTTTATCGCCAACAGTCTGCGCGAGTTAGAACACGAACCCAAGTTATTGATGACAGGCGGCAGCTGGGACGCGCAGTCTGAGTCTTTTCAAGGCCAGTTGGCTGAGCAGGTGCTGCGTGCTTACGATTTCGATCAGCTTTTTATTGGCGCCGATGGTATCGACTTAACGCGCGGGACTACCACATTTAACGAACTTACCAGTTTAAGCCGGGTGATGGCTGAAGTGGCGCGCGAAGTGGTGGTAATGGTCGAATCCGACAAAATAGGTCGCAAAATTCATAATCTCGAACTGCCGTGGACGTTGATAAAAATCCTGGTAACAGACGACAAGTTACCCGCCGCGGCAAAACAGCAAATAGAACAGCAGGGTGTTAAAGTGATTTGTGCCCCTGTCCAACTCAATACGGAAAAACCGGAGTAAATATGTGTGGAATAGTCGGCGCTGTGGCGCAACGTGATGTGGTAGAAATTCTGGTTGAAGGCTTACGCCGGTTAGAATACCGCGGATATGATTCGGCTGGCGTTGCGGTGATTAGCCCGACTGGCGAATTACAACGTCTGCGTCGGTTAGGCAAAGTCAAAGAATTATCTGATGCCGTGCATCTGCACCCTACGCCAGGTGGTACCGGCATCGCACATACACGCTGGGCAACGCATGGCGAACCTTCTGAACGCAACGCCCATCCACACGTCTCTGAAAAAATCTCTGTGGTGCACAACGGTATTATTGAAAACCACAGTGTGCTGCGTGAGGCATTAAAGGCCAAAGGGTATGTGTTTAATTCAGACACAGATACTGAAGTGATCGCGCATTCGGTTGAAGAAGAATTAAAAACCGCTGACTCTTTGCTAGCTGCGGTGCAAAAAGCAGTCAAACAATTTACCGGCGCTTACGGCACGGTATTAATGGATAAAACGGATCCAAGCCGCTTAGTGGTTGCGCGTTCAGGCAGCCCTTTGGTAATTGGTTTGGGCATTGGCGAGAACTTTATTGCTTCTGACCAGTTGGCGTTATTGCCCGTGACCCGTCGTTTCATCTTTTTGGAAGAAGGTGATGTGGCAGAAATTACCCGCACCACCGTCAGTATTTTTGACCAATACGGTTATCCGGTTGAGCGGGTGGCGCATGAGTCGAACGTCAGTTATGACGCCGGTGACAAAGGCCAATATCGCCATTTTATGCTCAAAGAAATCTATGAGCAGCCATTTGCCATCAACAATACCTTAGAAGGCCGCTTAAGCGCAGAATCAGTGCTGGACGAAACTTTCGGCAATGGCGCGGCGGAACTGTTCAAAAAAGTAAAACACGTGCAAATCGTTGCTTGTGGTACTTCTTATCATTCCGGCATGGTCGCGCGTTATTGGTTAGAGTCGTTAGGCGGCATTTCTTGTAACGTCGAAATCGCTTCTGAATTCCGTTACCGTAAGTCTTTTGTTCAGCCAAACAGCCTGCTGGTTAGTATTTCTCAGTCGGGCGAAACCGCCGATACCTTAGCGGCGCTGCGCCTTGCTAAAGAAGCGGGTTATGTTGGCAGCTTAACTATTTGTAACGTGGCTGGCTCGTCCTTGGTGCGTGAATCTGATTTAGCCTTTATGACCCGTGCCGGTGCTGAAATTGGGGTTGCCTCAACCAAAGCTTTTACCACCCAGCTGGTTGGTTTAGCCATGCTGACGCTGGCGATTGGTAAATACAATGGTTTAACGGCCGCACAGCAAAAAGACATGGTCGATGCACTGCGTTCATTACCAGGCAAGTTAGAACAAACGTTGGAACTGGCTGGCAGTATTGAGAAGCTGGCAGAAGAATTTGCCGACAAACAAAACTCGTTGTTTTTAGGTCGTGGTGATCAATATCCAATCGCGATGGAAGGTGCGCTGAAGCTAAAAGAGATTTCTTATATTCACGCTGAAGCCTACGCCGCTGGTGAATTAAAACACGGTCCATTGGCGCTGATTGACGCGCAAATGCCAATCATCGTGGTCGCGCCAAACAACGAACTGTTGGAAAAACTGCAATCGAACGTTGAAGAAGTGCGTGCTCGTGGTGGTATTTTGTATGTGTTCGCCGATGCCGATGCCCATTTCAAATCAGATGCCACTCAGCGCGTGGTGAACGTGCCGCACGTGCACCCACTGATTGCGCCAATCATCTATACCATCCCGCTGCAACTGCTGAGCTACTATGTCGCCATCATTAAAGGCACCGATGTCGACCAGCCGCGGAACTTGGCGAAGAGTGTTACGGTAGAATAACGTGTTGATATAAATAAAAAACCGGCAGATTGCCGGTTTTTTTAACCCTAAAATTTAATTGGGGTTGGATGCGTGAATCGAGACTTTTTTCGAGCGAATGTCGGAATCCCTCAAATATTTTATAAAAACTCGTCATTGTTAAATCCAAATCGATACTGGCGTGCATCTAAGTTTCAAGTCAACTCAAAGGAAACTATGATGAACCTGAAACCC
>JAHJNE010000639.1 GCA_018820995.1 Gammaproteobacteria bacterium
AAGCTTTACAAATACAGAGTAGTATCTATCAATAAGCTCTAACAGAGCCGAGCTTAGCAGTGCCATTTTGTGTGAACACTTCGCATTAATGACTCAGCTACGAGAGTAAAACTGCCTTTAATTTGAACAGTCGTCCTTGAGTCCCCCCGTATAGCGAGCCGCTTTAAAATCGACTGTTTGAGGTTTTAAAAATGCGCTTTGTTTGAGCGATTTGACGTTAGCAAATCGCGAGTTTGCGCATTTGCCTCAAATGGTTGATTTTATTGCGGGCTTTCGAGCGATCAGGGGTGGCTTTCTTTGGTTACTTTCTTTGCCATCAAAGAAAGTAACTCGCTGCGGGCGAAACCCGCACAAACGCAATACCGCGTCACTGGCAATGGCAATGGCAATGGCAATGGCAATGGCAATCAACCCTAAACCCAGTTTAGAAAAACCATGCAACAAATTGTTGCCAAAAAGCGACCCGATACGCTTATCGAACCAAAGCGCCCACTACCGCCGTTCTTGCCAAATCAAATACAAACCACTGGCCATAATCACCGATGCGCCCAGCAATAAACTGCTATCCGGCCACACCTGCCATAACACGATGTCAAAACCCAAACCCCAGACTAAGGCCGAATATTCAAAGGGAGCGATGACCGAAGGCGGTGCCAGGCGGAAGGCTTCGGTGATAAAGACCTGGCCGATAGCGCCGGTGATGCCGATGGCTAAAAAGTATGGCCAATGCGCCAGTTGCAGTGGTTGCCAGTCGGGTAATGCTAATAAACCTGCGCCGATGCCAATCATCGTCATCAACCAGAACACCATGTTACCGCTGGGCTCGGTTTTTGCCAGTATCCGCACTGTGATACCAGATACCGCGTAGCAAAACGCTGACAATAAGGCGGCCAAAGCACCGAGGCTTAATAGCTGATCACCGTCGGGTTTGAGCATATACAGCACGGCAGCCATGCCAATTAAAATCGCCACCCACTGCCGTGGTGCCACATAGTCCTTCAGCCACCACACCGACAACATAGTAATCAGCAGCGGTGCGGCAAAGAAAATGGCGTAAGCATCGGCCAGCGACAGGGTTTTTAGCGCAAAGATAAAAGCAGATAACATGATGATGCCAAGCACAGCGCGGAACAGATGCAGCGTCCAGCGGGCTTGCATTAAGTGCTGTAGCCGTTTGTCACGCCATAACCAAAGCACAATAAAAGGCCAGGCACAGGCGGCACGTAAACAGGTAATTTGCATCGGGCTATAGTGGGCGGTCAGCGCTTTCATGCTGGCATCCATCCCGGAAAACATAAATACCGCCAGCAGCATTGCCAGAATGCCGAATAGCGGTTTGTCGTTGCTGCTATGCATCAACAAAGTCCTTGCGCTGAGTGCCAAAAATAAAAGCGGCATGCTATCACAGCCCAAGGCCGAAATTTGAAGGTTGCGCCAGTCAACGGACACAAATTTTTCAGTTAAAAAAATAAGTGCAGATGGTTGGGGTGAGCTGCTGCTGGTGCACCAAAACCAACAGCAGATATCCCCCTTGAGTTAGCCGCGAAGCTTAGGCAAATCGACGGCGCCAAGCCACCAGCGCCAACACCAATAAACTCCAGATCCCGACACTACCACCTGAGCCGCCAGACGAAGGCTTTGCAGGTGTGGTAGTCACGGCCGCTTTGACCTGCACTGTGGCATTGGCCGTTGCGGTACCACCACGACTATCGGTCACCGTCAGTAAAAAGGTCAACGTACTGCTTTGTGCTGGTGCGACAAAACTCATTTTGTTGCTATTGGCATTTTGCAAAGTCGCTGCAGCGCCACCGGTTTGTTGCCACAGGAAACTAAAAGTATCGCCATCGGCGTCGGTTGCCGTCGCTTCAAGCGTCGCAGTCGCACCCGCATTCACTTCAGCAGGGATAACCAGCGCACTCACCACGGGTGACTGATTCGCTTCATTGTCTTTAATCTGGACTGTTAGCAGCGCCTTGTCAGCCGCCAGCGCGCCGCTGATCACTTGCAGTTGTACCTGAAAGTCTTCGCTGCCTTCCAATATTTGATCGTCAGTTAACGCAATAGTGATAGTTTTATCTGCCGCATCGCCATCTGCCCATTGCAGCTCGCCACTTTGCGCCACAAAATCCAATCCGGCCTTGGCGCTGCCATCCACCAGTTGATAGCTCACCTGTACCGGCCCGGCATTGCCGCCAAAGCGGCCAACCAGCAAACTTAAACTGGTCTGGTTTTCATCGACGGTGACGGTTGAGGTGGTAAAACCAACAGCGCCGGCAGCGGGCGTTGGTGTGCCAAATTTTATCGTGTGATAAGACGGGCTGCCTAAACTCAGGCCATTACGCGGGTCAAACAACCGCACAAACAACATTTTTGCGCTGCCATCAGCTGCAGGTGGCTGAATAGTGATGATTTTATCAGCCTGATCGCTGGCGCCCCAACTTAGTTCTCCACTGGCATAAGGGCCATCACTGGTGAGTCCATAGCCATTTAGTGTTTCATAATGCACACTTACCGCGCCGCTGCCAGATGGCCGCTGCACTGTCACCTGCACCGGGGCACCGGCGGCCACCTGTGAACTTGCTGACTGAAACGCCACCTGACCAGCACCGGTGTTTTTGGTCTGGTCGCGCAATACATATAAACCACTGTTAATATCAGATGAAATAATCAAACCCGACGGCAAGTAGGGATAAGTCCCCCAGACGCCATTAAAGGCGGCGCCATCCGATGATGGAAACGAATCAAAAAAACCAGCTTCAACCGGATTGGTCGGATCGGTAATATCTAAAATAGTGGTGCCGCGTTGATAATTCGACATGTAATAGCGATTACCACGACTAAAACCATTGTGGTCAATCGCTGCGGTTGGGCCCGTCCATTCTTTCACCAAAAGCGGATTTTTCAGATCGTCCACATTCAGCACCCGCACTGTGGTTTTTAAACCCGCATTCGTTTCATCCAATTCATCATGCACAAACACAAATCGTTGATCTTCACTCCACCAACCGGAATGCACATAACTGGCGTTTTGATAGGTAAGTTCAGCCAGGGCTTTCGCGCCGTTCAACTGGCTGATGTCCCACAACCTGACTGATTTTTCATTAAAATCCATCAGTACAGTGCAGCGGGAATTCTGACAACTTTGATTCGCGCGCTGATCCCGTACCACCATTGATGCAGCATCGTGGGTGTAATCACTGCGAAGCGACTTACTGTTTGGGAAGTAGGACGCAAGTTTTTCCGGGTTTTTCAAACCATAAGTAGTAAAAGAGCCGCCCGCCGCCTTTTGACCTACGATATGTAACGCAGGCTCCAACCCATCCAACGCGGTATTGGTGGTGTAATCAACATGACTGATATACACGTTGTGGGCAGAAGTAACTGCGGTATCGTTGCTGACCAATCGGATACTGCCAGGCAACTGGCTTAAGTCCACAATCTGCAGATTGTCGGCACCTTCGGACGTGATGTAGGCGTAAGCTTTCCAACGCGAAAGTGCAGTATCGTAATATTGCCATACTTTAATATCTCGCCAGGATACCGAGCTGCCGGAAATAGTCCCGACTTCTTTTGGCACTGCCGGATCGGCGAGGCTCACCACTGCGGTGCCATTATAAAGACCAATGATGGCGTATTCGGTGCCGGTATTCAGATCAACATGCCCCCAAATATCATTGGCGGCCGCCGGTTTACTTGAGAAATCACCAAGCGCCAGATGGCTGACTAAATCGATGTTTTTACAATTAAAAACTCCGGCCTTACCATTGACACAAGCTGTTGCCGGATGGCTTTGTTGTAGTTCTGCCTGAGTCGCTGCCAGCTGCTGATATTCTCTTGGCACAGTGGCGAAACCGTCGTTGACCACCACAAAACCTTGCTGCTGCAGTTGCTCGACAAAAGGCTCTGGCACGCCGGTCAAAATGGTGGTGTTGAGCTGCGGCGCCTGGCTCTGAAAATGGTCAAACTTATTAAACCCACCCAGCACCGGCACCAACGCGCTGGTTAAAGAGAATAAATCTTCGCCATTGTCGACCGCATATGTGCCCGACGCGATCAGCACTTTGTCGCCTTTATTCGCTTGCTTAACCGCATAGCTAATAGTGCGACAAGCACGTACCGGACTGTCGCAGCGTCCCAGATCATGACCTGTTTCTGCGACAAATCGAGCACGTTCATGCTCGGCATGTGCCAAAATATCAGGGCTGAAGCTACATAGCAGAGTCGATAACAACAAGCTGCAACCTGGGTTTCGCGCTAAAATTTTCATCGGCAAGTCCATCCGTCGGAGTAAAAAATTTTGGGTTTATGCTGGCATCTTGGTATTGTTAGCAGAATTTCGCAAGATGATCAGCAAAAATGACTTATTGTAAATTTTTAATGAATTTATCACTTTTAACGCTGATGGCTCTGATCAGCGCTTGCCAGCCTGCAACCCCCACAACATTACAGGTACAACTATTATGGCAAGGGCAACCACTTGATTGCCAAACTGAATTCACTCTGGGTGGCCAACCGTGGCAGCTGCAACAATTACAGTTTTATTTGTCAGCATTTTCCCAGCAACAACAGCCTTTAACCTTGATCCCAAACGATTATCGTAACCAACAACTGGCATTATTGGGCACCGATTGCCATTCTGCCGGGCAATGGCAACTAGAGTTTACGACGCCCTTGCAACAAGCCGATTTAGAGTTCGAAATAGGCGTACCTTTTGCTCTGAATCATCAAAACCCATTAACCGCTGGCAACCCACTGCAACAAATGGACATGCACTGGGCCTGGCAAAGTGGTTACAAATTTTTCCGGCTGGATCTGAAAGGTCAACAACACGACTGGTCTTTGCACTTAGGGTCAACAGGCTGTCACTCGGCCAGTGTGATGCGCGCGCCAACAGCCGCTTGTGCTGCCCACAATCGTGTGCACGTTCAATTACCCTATCAAGGCCAAACCATCTTAACTTTAGACCTCGCTGACCTGTTGCGCGATTTTATCCCCACAGCGGACAACAGTTGTATGTCAGACCCGGCCAGTCTGAGTTGTCAGCAGTTGCTGCCGGCTTTTGGCATTAGCGGTGCCGGTGAAGCTCAAGAGAATAACCCCAGCCGTCTTTGGGCTTTTTTGCCAGCAGCGAAACCGGCCACCACACAAGCATCAACCCCGGTGACAACCCCATGACGAGCACGCCACGGTTAGCGTTAAACTTAGCTTTGATACTGGCGTTCATATTGCCCCTAATCAGCGGTTGTGAAAAAGCACCGCCAGCGCCCTATGTCTGGCAAATGCCGGCTGATTTTCCAAAACCAACAGTGCCGAACGACAACCCGATGTCCGCGGCAAAAGTCGAGCTCGGCCGTTATCTGTTTTACGATCAGCAGCTTTCCGGCAATGGTCAGCAAAGTTGCGCCAGTTGCCACCAACAAGCCTTTGCTTTTAGTGAACCACAAGCGGTGTCCATCGGCAGTACCGGCACTGCCCATAGGCGCAATGCGCTGGCACTGGTGAATATCGCTTACAACAAAACCCTGACCTGGGCGCACGATGGCCTCACCGATATTGAACATCAGCTGCTGATCCCGATGTTTGGTGAACAGCCGGTCGAACTTGGGATCACCGGCCATGAACAACAAGTGCTGCAAGCCTTGACCCGCGAGCCTTACCCAAAATTATTTAAAGCGGCTTTTGGGAAGGACGTCACTGAGCAAAACCTGAATTTCCAGCAGGTAACGCAGGCGCTGGCGAGTTTTGTCCGCAGCCTGATTTCG
>JAHJNE010000640.1 GCA_018820995.1 Gammaproteobacteria bacterium
AAATCTTTGGCGATATAATCGGCCGCCACCGGATCAACAATCACATTAAAACCTTCGGGGCGAAATTTCTGCAATTCGGTAACAAAATCCTGTGTTTTATAGTTAATACAAATATCCGCACCCAGTGCGTAACAGTCCTGCGCCTTTGTATCAGAGCCAACAGTCACCGCGACCACTGCCCCCAATTGTTTTGCCAATTGAATGCCGGCAGTGCCGACACCACTGGCCCCCGCATGCAATAACACCGCGCCACCGTGCACCAAACCACCAATATGAACCATCGCCTGAAAAGCAGTTAAAAACACTTCTGCCGTCGCAGCCGCCTCGACATCACTGATAAAAGCTGGTTGAAACAACAAATGTTCCTGATGCAGCAACGCATATTCGGCGTAACCGCCACCAGGCACCAAACCAAATACTTTTTTCCCAAGCAAACTCTGATCGGCCAAAGCACCCACACCGACCACGGTTCCAGCCACTTCTAAACCAAGCACCGGACTTTCACCGGCAGGCGGCGGGTAAATCCCTGCCCGCTGGGCTAAATCGGCACGATTAATACCGGCGGCAGCCACTTTGACCAACACTTGCTGCGCTGAAGGTATTGGAACCGCAATATCTACCAGTATTAATTCACTATCAGGACCCGGCTGCTTTACATCAATCGCCAACATCGTCGTTGGCAATTGTTGTTGGAAATGCTTTTTTGAAGCGTCTGTCATCGGGATTTCCCTCAATTAAAAACGCCACCTTAGCGCATCCATTTCACAGGCGACAATCTAAAATGGCGTTAGATCAGCATTCATCTTCAATTGCCCGCAACTTTCGCTTTAGCTTTGGGCCTTCACACTCTAAAATGCGCGTCTTTTCAGTCAACACAGAAGAAGCGCCATGACCTCCAGCATTATTTTACAAGCCGACCGCGATAAATCGTTAAAACGCCGCCACCCATGGGTGTTTTCCCAGGCCGTAAAACAAGTGCATGGCACGCCGAACTCCGGCGATACTGTCGATATCGTCACTGAGAATGGGTCTTTTGTCGCTCGTGGCGCTTATTCTCCAAACTCACAGATTCGCGCACGGGTCTGGACCTTTGACCAAAACGAAGTGATTGACGCTGATTTTTTCCTGCGCCGTATTCAGCAAGCCTGGGCTGTCCGCCAGCAACTGTTTGATTTAAACCAGACCAACGGTGTGCGAGTAGTCGCAGCTGAGTCTGATGGTTTGCCGGGTGTGACGATCGATTTATACGCCGATGTGCTGGTTTGTCAGTTATTAAGCGCCGGCGCTGAACGTCAGCGTAAACACATTATCAATGCGCTGAAGCAAGTATTTGCTGGTTATAGCATTTATGAACGTTCAGACGTTGATGTCAGAAAAAAAGAAGGCTTGGAGCCGCGTACCGGTTGGTTACATTTACCACGGGAAAGTGGTGAAGTAACCATCAAAGAAAACGGCATGAATATCCTGGTTGATGTGGTCAACGGCCATAAAACCGGTTTTTACCTCGACCAGCGTGACAGCCGTGCTGCAGCACGCCGTTACGCAAAAGACAAAACAGTGCTGAACTGTTTTAGCTACACCGGTACTTTTGCTGTGGCTGCGCTATTAGGCGGTGCAGAGCATGTCACCAATGCCGATTTGTCGGATTTAGCATTAGACACCGCCAAACGAAATGCTCAGCTCAATCAGCTGGATTTATCCAAATTGACCATGACCAAAGCCGATGTCTTTAAACTGCTTCGTCAGTACAAAGATCAAGGTTTGCAATTTGATATGGTGATCCTGGATCCACCAAAATTTGCTGAAAACAAAAGCCAGTTAGTGGGAGCTTGCCGTGGTTATAAAGATATTAACCGTCTGGCAATGTTATTGGTTAAACCTGGTGGCTTATTGCTGACATTCTCTTGTTCAGGGTTAATTGAAGAAAGCCTGTTCCAGAAAGTTGTTGCTGATGCGGCACTGGATGCCAATCGCGGCTGTTTATTTATCGAACGGTTAAGCCAGGCCACCGACCACCCAATCGCCAGCTTTTATCCTGAAGGCCATTACCTGAAAGGCTTGGTTTGTCTGATCCAATAATCTGATATCCAGCGCCGCCTGCTTTTGCGCAGGTGGCGTTGCCCTCCTTCTTAGCTGACAATTCCTCCCTATTTTTTAAATACAACCATCATCCGCATTGCACTAGTCTCCGAATTTCAGCAAATCAACACAAAGTTCCGATTATTGCTAGTTGCTGTGACCTGGCTTAGTTATGATAGGCTTCGGCCTAAACTACCCTCTCAACAGGAGTTGATATGCGTTTACTTATTGCAGCCTTTGCCCTTTCTACTGCTTTTGGCAGTCAAGCCAACTGGCAACTGGATCCAGCCCAATCTCAATTACGTTTTGTTTCCGTGAAAAATGGTGTGGTCGCGGAAGTGCATAAGTTCAGCCAATTAGCCGGCAGTTGGGCAGATGATGGCAAAGTATCGGTCCAAATTCCGGTGGCGACTTTAGACACCATGATCCCAATTCGCAACGAGCGGATGCTGGAGCATGTATTTAAAGCAGCAACTTTCCCAAATATCACTGCGAGCGCGATGATTGCGCCCAAATTAGTGTCGGATTTAATGGTCGGTGGTAGCATGCAACACAGCACTGAATTAAGCCTGACTTTATTAGATCAAACACAAACCCTACCGGTGCAGTTGACGTTGACCAAATTAGCCGACGGTAAAATTCAGGCAGCCACGACGGCGCCAGTGCTGGTGAACAGTGCGGCATTTAAATTGGACAACGGTGTGCGCAAGTTACAGGAAATTGCCAAACTGAATGACATCAGTTTGATGGTACCTGTTACTTTTAATGTTGAATTTAAACGCTAAATTTAAACGTTAAACGTCTTTTTATTAGTCAAAAGGGACAAACAGAAGCTGTCCCTTTTTTTGCTCCTATCGCGAAGCCACTTGCTCTTGATTTGCTTCGGACCATCGAAGGTCTGTGTTATGTGCAATCAGCGTTAGAATAACAAATGGGCGACGCCGGCAATAACAGGTAACGTAATCAAAGTCCGTAGTAAAAATATCAGCAGTAAATCGAGCAGGGTTACCGGAATTTTGCTACCAAGTAATAACGCGCCCACTTCAGACATATAAATCAGTTGGGTGACCGACAACGCCGCAATGACAAAACGGGTCATCTCATTAGGGACACTGGAAATAAGGATCGAAGGCACAAACATATCGGCAAACCCAACCATCACCGCTTTTGATGCATCTTGCGCAAAGGGGATTTGCAACAATTCCAGCACCGGCACAAAAGGCGCCCCCAACCAAGTGAATACGGGCGTATATTCGGCTACGATAAGAGCACAGGTGCCCACAGCCATAATCACCGGCAATACCCCAAACAGCATATCCAGCACAGTTTCAACCCCTTCCCGAGCGGTTTTCACTGGCCCTGGCGCTGAACTTGCCCGATGCAAACCATGCGAAAATGCACGTTTCCAGACGGACTGCCGACTGAAATGGCCTCCTTCAGCGGCCATTTGGTCAGTACCGGTTAAATAGGTATCCGGCTTACGTCGCAATGGTGGCAAATACGGCAACACAATAGCCGCCACCAGCCCTGCCAAACAGATGGTGCCATAAAACTGCACGAACATATGCTCAAGTTTGACCTGCCCTAACACCACCAAACAAAACGTCACCGATACCGCAGAAAATGTGGTGCCAATCACGGCGGCTTCGCGCGCGGTATAAAAACCAGTCTCATACTGTTTGCTGGTCAATAAAATTCCAACACTGCCATCGCCTAGCCATGAGGCCATACAATCGACAGCCGAACGCCCTGGCAAACGAAAAACCGGCCGCATAATCTTGGTCATCAAGGTGCCGACCATTTCCAGCAAACCAAAATTCAGCAGTAAAGGTAAGAACAACCCAGCAAAAATAAACACACATAACAGCACGGGTAATAAATCATTAAATACCAATGCGCCTGTGGCTGAACTGAGAATAAATTCAGGCCCGACGCTGCTAAATACCAAACCAATAAAAATGGCACCGACCAGTCGTACCCACAACCAGACCCATGCCGGGTTAAACAGCTTTTGCCACAACGCAGATTGCAGTAAGTACTTAGGTTGCAACACTTTGGTCAACACAGTACAGAACGCAGACAATCCAACAATCACCGTTAGTACCAACGGCATCGCAGTTCCCAGATGTTGTTTTAACGCATTGGCGAGCATGGCCACCGGGATCGTCAAACCTTTTTCAGAGACCACCGGCGTCATAAATAAAAACAAACCAAGCAGAGAAGGTACTAATAAAACCAGCAGATTGCGCCAGCTGAAATACGTCACAACAGAGGATGAAGACATAATAAATGAGGGTTTGATAAATAAAGATGAGGCAAGGGTAAAGACTTTAGGGCAAAAAGTCATCTGTTTGCCCGGGAATGCGGTGTAACTGGTGAAAAAATAGCTTTGTCTTTTTCACCTGCGCTAAAGCAAATAACATCCGTCGTTATTTTGGGTAAAAACAACAACAGGACACTGTGCGTCAGCGTCGCTCAAATGACTAAACTGAATTAAACCCTAGACCACCGCTGACGTTTACAGTGGTTCACTCATCTAGTTTAATTCGATAAAGAGCAAGCCAAGCAAATACATGTCTTCGCTTTCACCACTGCAACGCACCACTTTAGCGTGAGCGTCAAGCGGCACCAGGCTGCTGTTGGTCGATTCAAGCCGGACATGTAACATCATGCCCATTTCCAATGGTTCATCCACTTCAACCGACATCCCAGTGGCGCTTAAATCGCGGCAAATCCCGGTGAGTACCCGACCTGATTCTGGGTCATTGACGCTCATTTGCACATCGCTATTGACCATCATCCGGAAGTAATTTCGTTTATCGTTACGAGTCAGCATGACATCCTCTGTTGTGTGTCTGGCAGATACAACGCTTCATTCATCAGCTTGTTATAATTCTTTCAGCGCCAGCTGTAAAGTAGCGATGCCCATTGCGACTACTTCAGCTCTTGTACTGCCAATAAAACGCGCTTCGATGAAATCGGATAAGGCGTTCCTAATTGCTGGGCAAACAATGATACTTTAAGCTCTTCCAGCATCCATTGGATCGCTTCAACTTCAGCCGGTAATACTTTGCCGGAATATTTACCGAGCAACGCCTGATACGCCTCCGCCGCTTTCTGATACTCGTGCATCATTAACCGGTCACGCTGTGGATCGACCGGTAATTTTTCCAATCGTTTTTGGAGCGCCTGTAAATAACGTTTCACATCATCCAACTTGGCGGCACCATGTTGTGTAACAAAGCCCTTAAACAACAGTGTATCGAGCTGCTGTTTAATATCTGCGTTGGCGTAGGCCAAAGCTAAATCGAGCCGTCCACGCAGTTTTTTCGAAATATCGTGGCCAATGGTGAGAATTTGTTCAACTTTTAACGCAATTTCCACCACCCGAGCCCCAAGTTCAGCCCGTACTTTGTCACGCAACAAAGAAAATTGTTGCTCAGAGCCCGGCCATTCATTGTCAGCCACCAAACTATCAACCCCAGCCGCAATACAATCATCAATCAGCTCTAATACTTTACCAAAGGGGTTAAAGTACAAACCAAGCTTGGCTTTGTTCGGTAAGGATTCCTGAAGATATTTCACTGGCGATGGAATATTGAGCAGCAATAACCGGCGTAAACCGAGTTGGGATAAAGCGCGTGCTTGCTCCGGATTATCCAAAAGCTTAATTGACACGCTGTGTTTATCATCAATCAAGGCTGGAAACGCTTTGATTTCATACCCACTTTGAATTTTGATGTATTCGCGCGGCAGCTCGCCAAAACTCCAGTCGGTGAGTTTTTCTTGGTCAATGCCCTGCTCCGCCACTTCGCTTAGCGTTTGCTGCACCTTGCCTTGTAGTTCTTGTTTGAGCAAATCAAGCGACCGGCCTTGCTTGAGTGTATGGCCTTTGTCATCAACGATTTTAAAGTTAAATTTCAAATGAGCGTCTAACGTCGATAATTCCCAGCTGTCGTCAGGGATAGTCACGCCACTCATCCGTTTTAAGCGCTGACTGACCACTTCGAGCAAACGGCCATCTTCTGGTTTGATACTTTGTAAGAGAGCATCAGCATAGTTAGGTGCGGGCACAAAATTACGGCGCAGCACCTTGGGTAACGATTTGATCAGCGCGACTAGCAAGTCGTGGCGAAGACCTGGGATCAACCAGTCAAAACCCTGATTTTGAAGTTGATTTAATAGCGTCAACGGGATGATTAAACTGACACCATCGTCTGGCGCGCCAGGAGAAAAATGATATTCAAGCGGTAAAGTAAGGTTACCCTGGCGCCAAAACTCCGGATAACTGTCGGCTGTGACGCTGTCTGCCCCGTGCTTTTTCAGGCTATCCGGGTCAAAATTCAGAAACTTCGGATCTTTTTTCTGCTGTTCGCGCCACCATTTTGCAAAATCGACCCGATTATTCGCAAACTGCGGGATTTTTTCCGCATAAAAACCGGACAGTGTTTCTTCATCCACCAGAATATCGCGTCGGCGTGACTTGTCTTCGAGTTCAGTCACGGCTTCAATCAACCGCTGGTTATGCTTTAAAAAGGCTTCGTTATTGCCAAGCTCTTGATTAACAAGCGCTTCACGAATAAATAATTGATGACACAGTGCCGGGTCAATCTTGCTGTAAAGCACCGCACGTTTGGCCACAATCACCAGCCCGTACAAAGTCACTTGCTCATAAGCAATCACCGCCCCACGCTTTTTCTCCCAGTGTGGTTCACTGAAACTGCGGTTAACCAAATGCTGCGCTAACGGCTCAATCCATTCCGGCTCAATTTTGGCGATGGTCCGTGCGTATAGACGACTGGTTTCCACCAGCTCAGCACTCATCACCCATTTCGGCTTACGTTTAAACAAACCGCTGCCTGGGAATACAAAAAACCGGCTTTGCCGTGGTCCCATATAATCGGCTTCGGAGTCACGGGTCCCGACCTGGCCTAATAAACCGGTCAAAATGCTACTGTGAATACTGTGATAGTCTGACGGTTGCTCGTTAAGGTTAAACTGCAATTCCTGCGCGACTTGTGATAATTGGCCAAATAAATCCTGCCATTCACGGACCCGTAAATAGTTCAGCAGTTCGAGCTTACACATCCGCCGGAATTGATTGTTACTTAACGCTTCTTGCTGCTGTTGCAGATAATCCCACAACTTGACCAAGGTGATAAAATCAGAATCTGGATCAGTAAAACGGCCGTGTAATTCATCGGCTTTTTGTTGTTTATCCAGCGGCCGCTCGCGTGGATCCTGAATCGACAAGGCAGCGGTGACCACCAACACTTCACGTAAACAACTCTGGCCGGCGGCAGCTAAAATCATCCGCGCGAGTTTAGGGTCAACCGGTAAACGACTGAGCTGCTTACCTAGTGGCGCCAGTTGCAAGCCTTGGCTGCGTTCAGTTTTCAGCGCGCCAAGCTCTTCTAAAAGCTTCACACCATCATTGATAAAGCGGCTGTCTGGTTTTTGTAAAAACGGAAATTGCTGAATATCTCCCAAACCCAGGGACAACATCTGCAAAATAACTGAGGCTAAATTCGTCCGTAAAATTTCCGGATCGGTAAATTCTGGCCGGCCAAGAAAATCCTCTTCGCTGTATAAACGAATACAGATCCCTGCTGCCACCCGACCACATCGGCCTTTACGCTGATTCGCGCTGGCCTGACTGACCGCTTCAATCGGCAGTTGTTGCACTTTAGAGCGATAGCTGTAACGCGACAATCGCGCCGTGCCGGGGTCAATCACATACCGAATACCCGGTACTGTCAGTGACGTTTCAGCAACGTTAGTTGCCAGTACAATTCGACGCCCAACATGGTTCTGGAAAATCCGGTTTTGCTCAGCAGCGCTTAGTCTGGCGTACAACGGCAGCACTTCAGTGTGTGGTAGTTTTTGTTTTTCCAGCGCATCGGCGGTGTCACGAATTTCGCGCTCACCATTAAGGAAAATCAGAATATCGCCAGGCGGTTCGCGATAAAGCTCGTTCACCGCATCAAAAATAGCCTGTAATTGATCGGCATCTTTGTCTTCGTTTTCACTGGCCGGCCGGTAACGGACTTCCACCGGATAAGTGCGGCCAGAGACTTCAATCACTGGCGCATCATTAAAATGTTTCGAAAAACGTTGTGGATCGATAGTGGCGGAAGTGATGATGATTTTTAAGTCAGGGCGCTTTGGTAACAGCTGTTTAAAATAACCCAATAAAAAATCGATATTCAGACTGCGCTCGTGCGCTTCATCGATGATGATAGTGTCGTATTGATTCAAAAAGCGATCTTGCTGAATTTCTGCCAGCAAAATACCGTCGGTCATTAGTTTGATGTGGGACAGCGGCGTGCTGTGATCGCCAAAACGAATTTTAAAGCCCACTTGCTGGCCAAGCTGACACTGAAGCTCATCGGCCAGACGCTGCGCCACACTGCGCGCAGCTAGACGGCGCGGTTGGGTATGACCAATAAAACCTTTGATGCCGCGGCCAAGTTCCAGGCAAATTTTTGGTAACTGAGTGGTTTTCCCGGATCCCGTTTCACCGGCAACGATCACAACCTGATGCGCAGCGATGGCGGCTTTAATATCTTCGCGTTTCCCCACCACCGGCAATTCCGGCGGATAGCTAACACGTGGCAAGCTTTGCTGACGTTGAGTTCTGAGCGTTTTGGACTTATCGATGTCTGCCTGAATTTTTTCAAGCGCAGGAAGCTGTTTCGCCGGTTCAAGTTTATTCACCCCGTGCAGCCGTTTTTTCAGGCCAAACAGGTCTTTATTCATACAATCAGATAATTGGTTAAATAACCCGGCAACAGTTGCAGTCGTAGTCTGTACAGCAGTCAAAACAACACCCTCATTCCAGCAAGGGCGATATGCTACAAGGTTGGCGGATGCAGATCCAGCAAAGTGCGCTGAAGCGTTAAAAAGCGCGTGCTATATTCGAGCCCAAGCAACTCGACTTGTTGTTAAACTGACCACTTTTTGTATGAGAATAGTTTGTTCTAAGGCCGTCAATCATGCTGAACAGCCTTAGCTCAATCAAAGCGCTTGAAACAAGCCGCTGTTTAAAAACTGCTTGAGCAACACCACATTCGCCGTTAACTAACCGCTCGATAATGCGAATGAAGTTCTTGATCGATGGCTCTGAGTACATCAGTCCGGGTAATCACACCAACCAGCACGCCATTGTCATCAACCACCGGGTAAATCTTCGGTTTAGCCCCAAGCATCAGCTGCGCTAAATCAATAATACCGGTGTAGGGTTTGACAGTTAGTACATCCGTCCGCATTACATCACGGACATGGGCACTGACCTGATCGTGATAGGACGATAACAACATCCGCGACAGGCAATCTTGCTCGGATAAAAAACCCACCACTTTATGCTGATGATCGATGACGGGGCCACCAAGCTGGCGGGCATCGGTTAATTTATCGACCGCCGTTTCCAACGTCATCTCGGCATGGAAAGTGACGGGATGATGATTCATCTGGTCTGCCACTTTAAGTAAATTCATGCATTTCCCCTTAGATTTTTGATTTTGGGACTTCGTGCGTGGACTTTTGTTGCCACACGCTCTAAGCCTAGTGCAAAAATCAGGGTTCGGAAGTGTGATCGATTGCTTTTTATAAAGTCCTAAAAAATAGCCACTTGCGCTGTTTCGCCGGCGCTGCGTTTCGCCCGATACATCCCTTCCGTATTAAATGGCCAGCTGATGTTGCCGTCTTTATCCATCACGATCACACCACCGGTACCACCGACTTTTTTCAGTTCCTGTTGAATC
>JAHJNE010000641.1 GCA_018820995.1 Gammaproteobacteria bacterium
GAAATAGAACATTGTTATCATGCTTACACCAATGTTCTATTTCGTTGGGATATCTAAAAGAGATCCTGCAAAACTAAGCTGCCACACTTAGGTTCAGCGCTAGACGTCCAACAGAGTTCGACATGCTTTGTATCGCTGCTGAGTATGGTTCTAAGCTCATCAAAGTTGTATTCATTCATGGCATTCCCATTTATTTTCGTCACCACATCGCCAACGGCAATCTTGAGTTTCTTAAGGCTGGCGGTTTCCACGATACCCTTGACTAATCCACCTTTTTTATGTGGCTCAAGTTGCAAGCCACTCCGGTCAATAATGGTTTGAGGGCTAAACTGTCTATTCTTTTTGAGAGCCAAATAGCCACTTTCATAATTAAAAACAACATCAAAATTTCTCAGTAAACCGCTACCAATCAAGCCGATACCATTGTCGTCTTTGAAATAAGGAAGGTCATGCACTGCGATATTTTCAAAGCTTGTGCCTGCTATCTGAAAATAATCAATCCGGCTGGTTTTTATCGCATGTTCACCAGTAAAATTTTTGGTATTACTTTCAAAGTAGGAAGATGGAAAATTAAAGTCGGTTGCAAGTAACGAATTAATATAAAGATAATCGGGGGCACCCGTATCTACTACTAAATCGTATTGAGTTGGCTGCTGTTGCTGATTGGGTATTGCACCTGAAACGAAGGGAATTCTGCCATGGATAGCCATCGGCAACTTGACCCACTCACCAGATTGCAAAGCGGTCGAACTATCTTTGAAAAAAGTAACGGTTTTGTCTGCATAATTAATGCGCGTCATATATCGACTGAGGATATCAAACCCAATAGCACCATCAAAATACGCTTCATCATAACTACCAAACAAAGGTGATTGGTCAATAGGAACCTGAATAATGGTCATTTCTGATAATGTTATCTGACCGATTGCAATCACAGCATCGTTAACGACGTTGACTTTGCTACCTTGTAGATCTATGTGCATGTCAAACGACAGCGGCACGGCTTTGGTTCTTTCAGTTTCAAACAAGACCGTCGCCGATGCCCCAGAGTCGAGTGCAAAGCGCAGATTTTGCTGGCGGTTTATAGCTAAGTTTATGATCACGTGACCGTCATGCCAGTCAAATGGCACGGTGAAACTGCTTTCTGTGCCTTGCCAGTCTTGCTTCGCAAATTGATTGCCGCTTTGCAAGTTAATAATCCCTGTGGCACCGCAACCAGCGAGGAAAATGATGACCAAGTGTAGAAAAGATAGCTGTGCAATGCGCTTTGAAGCTTTAAATTTCATTTTGATAACTCTCTAACAAATATATATCAACTGTAATGCGAAATATTATGCGAAGCCGTGCGCGTTTTATAGAACGATATTGCGCTGACAAATAAGAAAGTGAAACCGCAATATCGTTCTATAATTTAAATTTTCATCAATTATTATTGGCATATGCGAAACCAACACAAAACAAAAAATGATGAATAGAAAACTAAGGATCTCAGATTGCTTCGAGCTGTTTTCAGACGTTTTTAGCCCAAAAGTTCTTTTAGATGTTAACGATTCCAGGATTATGCTAGTCAAGATTATCGGTGATAAAATCCCTTGGCACTGCCACGCTAACGAGGATGAGTTGTTTTGGGTAATAAAAGGAAATATAGTCGTGCATACTCGAACCGAGTCTGTCCATTTGCGGGCAGGAGAATTGTATATGGTAGCTAGAGGCACAGAGCACAAAGTAATTGCAAATGATTTAGCCCAAGTATTGTTGATTGAATCAAAGTCATTTAAGCATACTGGCGTAACTGAAAGTGATATAACTCAAAACACTTTTGAATATTTGCCTGTCAATAATATCGCCACCTCGTCAACATGATATGTTGGATATAGGAACTAAAGTACGTTAACACTATGACAACTAAAAAACAGAGTAATTGGATCAACACAGCCGAAGGCGAAACACTTCGTATTGAGGCAAATTTAGTTGGCTTTGCTTTTGCTCCGCATCGACATGATTCATATACTCTGGCGTTGACAACCACTGGTGTGCAGTGCTTTAACTATCGAGGAAGCTTGCGCTATTCTTTACCCGGTGAAGTACTTGTTTTACATCCTGATGAATTACATGATGGGATAGCGGGAACAGATGCTCCTTTCGGTTATCGCGCTATAAATATTGACCCCGTCGACGTACAAAATATTTTGCATGGACATGATTTGCCATTTTTACCCAATGGAGTGACTGGCAAACCATGTTTAGTTGATATTGCGCATAGATTTCTGGCTGAGTTCCAACGGCCATTGGAGCGGTTGGAATATCAAGATCTCATCTATGATTTTACCATCGCCTTGCAAAAAGAAACTACGATACACCACAAGCACACAACAGCTAATTATCTAGCAATTCAGATGGCTAGAGAATATATCGATGAGTCGCTGGATAGTGAAGTAACATTAGATGAGTTAGCCACGATTACTGGTTACAGTAAATGGCAGATTACCCGAGATTTCAGAACGTTGTTTGGCACTAGCCCGTATCGATATTTAACTTTAAGGCGTCTTGAAAAAGCCAAGTCACTTATGTCGCAAGGAATACCCATTGCGCAAGTTGCGCAAGAATGTTTTTTTTCAGATCAAAGCCATTTTACTCGCCAATTCAAGAAGAACTTTGGTACAACGCCCAATATTTGGAATAAGTTGTGCGTCCTCAAAAAATAAGCTTTGTTATTTCAAGCTTGCCGTTTCTTGATCGCAGCAACCGCAACTATTAATAAAAGCTGTCTGGACAATACCCTCAGAAGTTTCGTGTGTATTCTAACTAGGTTGGACTTCCGCAAACCCATTGTTTTTACCACAGTCAAACATCTTACCTTTAGGTTTTGTGAGACTTTCAAATGCCATGTTTAACTGGTCAGATGAATGTTCAGTAGATAACTCATCACCCACGCGCCACAATCCTGAAAGAGCCTGACGACTGCGGCACTAATGCCTTTGGTCCCAGCAGTCAGCAAGACTCGTTTTCCATTCAGTTTCAGCTTTAGAGACCTCAGTGGATCTTCAGAGATTGAATTTTGCTGCCTTTTAGTTCAAAGGCATAACGCAGCTGTATTGGGCTGCCCGGAAAATTGCCACTTACTTGGGCAACAACGGTGACATAGTCGTCCTCTTGCGTGCCCGTGATTGGTGTGACACTAAATTCATACTTCAGCCTTGTTTCTTCAAACCAGGATCCAATTGCGACAGGTCCTAGATAGGTGCTACCTTCATCAAATACAACAGCGTCCGCTGTAAAACAATCTTTGAATCGAACAACGTCTATTGTGTTGCTAGCCTCGAAATAGTTGTTGATGCATTCAGATAATTGAGCATTCATTTAAATTTCTCCTGTAAAAATGA
>JAHJNE010000085.1 GCA_018820995.1 Gammaproteobacteria bacterium
ACACATTTATCTGCGGGTGGTGCAAGATAACAATGAAACGTTATTCCACCGCTTGCTACAAAACCATCTTGAAGAAATGCTGCCCATCATCTACACCCCAACGGTTGGCGACGCTTGTGAGCGGTTTTCTGATATTTACCGCAGTGCCCGTGGTTTGTTTATTTCCTATAGCGACCGGGATCAACTCGATGATGTGTTGCGCAGTGCCACCAAGAAAAAAGTAAAAGTCATCGTTGTCACCGATGGTGAGCGGGTGCTAGGCCTTGGAGACCAAGGTATTGGTGGTATGGGTATTTCGATTGGTAAATTATCGTTATACACCGCTTGTGGTGGCATCAGCCCAGCCTATACCTTGCCGGTCTGTCTGGACGTTGGCACTAATAACGAAAAATTGTTAAACGACCCTTACTACATGGGCAATCGTCATCGTCGGATCACGGGCGATGACTACTATGAGTTTGTTGATCAGTTTATTAAAGCAGTGAAGCGTCGTTGGCCTGAAGCGATGGTGCAGTTTGAGGATTTCGCCCAGCCAAACGCCATGCCGTTGTTAAAACGCTACCGCGACCAAATTTGTTGTTTTAATGATGATATTCAAGGCACTGCTGCGGTCACAGTTGGCACTCTATTGGCGGCTTGTCGCAGTAAAGGTGAGAAACTATCCAATCAAAAAGTGGTGTTTGTGGGTGCGGGCTCTGCTGGTTGCGGTATTGCCGAGCAAGTGATCAGCCAAATGATGTCGGAAGGGTTGTCGGATGCTCAGGCGCGTAGCCAGGTGTTTATGGTCGACCGTTTTGGGTTATTAACCGAAGGCATGGGCGATTTGCGCGACTTCCAGCAAGCGCTGGTCCAGCATAAAGCTGGGATCGCTGATTGGTCATTTAGTGGTGATTACGCCTCACTGCGTGATGTAATGAACTGCGCCAAACCAGATATTTTGATTGGGGTTTCTGGCGTTGCCGGGCTTTTTACTGAAGCTGTGATTAAGGCGATGAAGAAAAATTGCAAACTACCGATCATCATGCCGCTGAGTAATCCAATTAAACAAATTGAAGCGCGGCCGGAAAAAATTATTGAATGGACCGATGGTCAGGTCATTATCGCTACCGGCAGCCCATTTCAACCGATTGAATACAAAGGAAAGATTTACCCGGTTGCCCAGTGTAACAATAGCTATATCTTCCCAGGTATTGGTTTAGGCGTTCTGGCAGTGAAAGCGCAACGGATCAGTGATGATATGCTGCGGATTGCCAGCGAAACGTTGGCGGCGGCTTCGCCACTGGCCAATACTGGTGTTGGCGGCATTTTACCGCCATTGACGCAACTTTCTGAACTATCAAAGAAAATTGCTTTTGAAGTGGCCAAGGTAGCAATGCGCCAGGGTCTTGCTTTGGAACTTGATGACGCCACATTGCTACGTAAAATAGACGCCAATTTCTGGAAACCAGAATATCGTCAATATAAACGCGTCAGCAGTTAATTGCGCAAGCTTTGGCAGAAGGCGGGGCAACCGTCATCTGCCAAAGCAGTTTAACGCAATTTTTAAATTGCAGCTTTAAAAGCCACTTCCACGTTATCTCAGTTAAAAAAATCGATACAGTATGCCGCCTGTTATGCTTCGATACGGTTGGCGTACAAAGTTCACAATAAATAAAACTTCTTACTTCGACACAACTATTTTCCGATAGATAACGACTATCTGCTGAACCCACTTCTTCAGGAGCCTCGTTATGTCGAGCACCAGCAATTATCCATTGAAAAAATACTTTTCTGTTTCTTTAGTTGTTTTGTTAGCCATTGTCGGCTGTAGTCAGGCGGTAAGCTCACAATCGGGAAGTACGGCTGTTGCTTCCCAACCGGGGTTACAGACAAATACGATTGCAAATACCAATTCAGGCTATCAAATACAGGTACTTAAAAACTGCAAGCTGGTGAAAGAGCGTGTAATGACGACAGAAGAAGTTGAATTGTATCTGCAGCTACAACAAGCCGAGCAGCTGATGGAGCATTTACAAGTACCATTGACACAGATGGATCAGGAGTTGTCGGCGCGGACCAAATTATTGACATCGATGTCAGATCGGATTGAACAACAAGTCGAACAATATGGGGAACCCGAAGAGTCCTTAGTACGCGAACAAGCGGAACTTAGTCGTGACGTCAGTGCCATTGTAGATAGCTTTCAGCCCGATATCACCGCCGTGTCGACCCAAGGTAAACTTATTGGCGGTATCGCTGATAAATTTACATCCCTGCTTAAAACTGACATTGGCTCGCAAAGTTATGACCAAATCAGAGTCATCAGCCCGGGCAAACAACCAACAGGCAGCTGTGATGAAGGCATATTTTTTCAAAAGTCAGTGTGATGTCATAATGATTTTGATTGGCAGTTGAAAGCGGAACAGCAAACAATGAAGTAGGGCCAGACTATGAATTTCTGGCCCTTTTGTATTACGCAGCAACAGCCTTTTGAATTGTTCGTTGTTGCTGGCGACGTTGGCCACCTAACAGCAATAACCCACCAAGCATCAGCGCAATAACAGGTGTAGCTGGCACCGCATTCGGATTGGCAACTACATCAAAACTGGCATTCTGCCAATCAGGTTCGAAAAGGTCACCGGCAAAAGTTAATAACCCAAAATATGCCGGGTCAAAACCGAGGTTAAATTGACCCGCACTGAGTGCTGTAAATTCAACCGTCGCCAACCTAAAACTACCGAACTGCAACGCTGCTAAAATGGCCTGGTCTGCCGCCCAATCGGCGTAGTCTTCGAGCGCCAGTCGGCTGTTTGCCACGTCATGATCCCCGAACTGATACGAGCCAAGCCCATCGTCAAAAGCATGACCATAGGACCAGCTATCCAAAGCCAGCGCAGAATTTTGATAATGCAACGCCAGAAAAAAACCGCTGATCAGACTATTGGTATCGCTAAGATTTATAAACGCTGTGACTTTTTCACCCACCTGATACTGCAGTTTGTCCGTTTCAATGGTGATCACCGCAGCTTGCGCCTGTGTTGCACTAAATAAAAATGCGCCGATCAGCAGAAAGGGCAGCAATATATTTTTTTTAATCTTCATAAGGTTAGTTCCTAAAAAATATAAATATTATCAAATTAAAAAGGGGCTCAAACCGAAGGTAAGCCGCAAATTATGCAATTTACCTTCGACGTTTTTTATTAGAGTGATGGGCTATCGCTTACCTAAACTATTGCGCTATTGCGCAACGGGGTAAATCACATAACTTCATCATCGCTGGCACATCCAGTTGGTTCACTTTGTTGTCTTTGTTGAAGTCCAATACATTGGTTAAGCCGGTTTTACTCCGTAGACGTTGATTGAAAATATCGACATCGCGCTTATCCACCGCATTATTCTGATCTAAATCAGCATCGCGATAATGCACGGCGCAAGTGCCGCTTCCAGCGACAAGGCAATCAAGCCACTGATCAAAGTCACTATCAAACCCGGTGTTCCAGCTTGCTAAAATATCCTGGTACGGCGTGAATTCCGGTAATGGTGTTTGTTCTACATTCGGTTGGCCACAAGTCCATACCCAGTAGCCTGATCCCCAGGCGCTATCGTCATATAACCAACTCCAGTTGTTAGCGATGGCATCGGGTTTTGCTTTCCAGCCCCATTCAAAACTGCAAGCTTCGGTAGAGATTTGGTATTTTGCCGCGCGTAATGTCGGCAACAGTGGTTGATCAATTTCGGCGCGTTGCCGCTCAAACATGTAACGAACCGCCAGATAGCCCCAATGATAGGTGCGCGCGGTATTGCTGTTAGCGTAGGTGGTTTGAAATAGTTGGCTTAAGTCGTAAGCCTTGGTCGGGGCTACCGCAAGTGCATTTGGATTATTGTCAGGCTGTGATAAGTACTCGGCTAAACCTTCTCCCCACCAAACAAGATTATCAGGCTGATCGCTAAAGCTTCCCCATTGGTTAAAACGTCCATCAAGGTAGTGGATGTATTCATGCTGCAGGTTCCAGACAACAAAAGCTGGTTGTAACCAAGTGGCTTGATAGGCAATAAACCGCGCCTGACTTTGGGGATCGGACGGTGTTCCTTCTAAATACATACCACCGTTGTTGGTATTAATGCCAAAGAAGTCACCAGCAAAATTTTGATAATCGGTCGAAGATTTAAAAATGACCACTTCCAGGTCACTATTATTGTCATTGGCAACCGGTGCTGTGGTGGCAAAAGTTTCATGGAAATGAGCTTCTTTTGCGCTTAGCGAGCTACAAATTTGACCAAGGTTTTCGGTTGAAATCGGCTGCTGGAAGCGGACTTTTAAAGTCTCACTACAAACGTGATGGCCGGATAAAATGGTATTTTCAAGGTCAAAACTACAAGCCGAGCCATATAAGTCGCAGTTGGCGCTGTCGAAGTTTTTCACCATGCTTTGCGCATTTACCCAACCCTGAGAACCAACACCGCCGAAGCTATAAGTGCTCAGAATATGCTGCATTGCAGGTCGTACTGAAGCGGCAACCGCGCCACCTAATTTCAGCATGCGACCTAATTCACTTACCGCATCATTCCATTGATATTGCCGGGTATGGCCAACCAGCCACAAGCCATCGGCTAATACAAAATCGCGCAGTCGGGTGACTATTTCCGGTTGTTCACTCAGTAACAGCTGCAAATCGGCGCCGCCGGCATTGACTGCATTAAAATAATGCGTCAACAACTGTGTCATGCCGTTTTCTTCGTAGCCAACCCCCCAGTTGTTGCCACGGTCAACTGTATTCGCGTAACCCAAAATAGCTTGGCTAATTCTTGGTAAATAGCGCAATGCCGGTGAGCCAGAACTGTTGACTAAAATCAGCATCTCATAACGCAGCATGTAGTTGCGCGAGGAATTACCAGTGAAAGTGACAAAATGGTCACCGCCAAAATAACCATCAAAAGCAGCAATTAACTGTTGTTTATATTGAGCTTGATACACACGATTTGAACCCGCAGACACTTCAGCCCAGTGCATTGCACGCAAGTAGGTGACCAATTTTTCAATCACCGCGGCACCACTTTCGTCCGAACCATCAAAATCGGCCAGTCGATCAACAATCGCATTCACGATCGTTAGAATTTTTTGATCAGAAAAGTGCTCGGTGCCTACCAGGCCGGCATTATAAAGCCCATATAAACAACTCGTTAATTGTGCATTGCTGACTGCATCGACCAAATCAGCATCATATAGGCCAAGCAGTTGCGCAGGGGCGGTGCAAGAGGGCGCAGTAAGTACATTTTGAGTGCTTTTGCTATTTGATTGGCTGAGGTTAGCTGATTGAAATTGTTTGCTTGCATCAAGGGTCCATCGGCTATCCAGAGAGACACCATGCTGCTTTGCGTCTAAATTCGCCTGAATTTTTTCAAATTCCAGTGGTGACACTGTCCGTGGTGGGCGCACGGCCTGGCGTAATTTCGCAGGCTTATCGCTAGCGGCTTGATAAGGGTTGGCATGTATTTGTAGCTTGGAAAAGTCATCGGCCAGCTGGCCAGGGTGCGAGATATTCACCTCCTGAACCGCATGGGCGTAGCTGCTGCTAAGCATCAGTAGCAGCAGTGATTTTTTAACGTTCATCTGGTACATTCCTTTTGATGTTCTGAATCATTATCGTTTGTTGTTGAGGGTCAAAACGGTGTCACGTACCTGCGCAGGTTTTACTAAAGTACCACAAGGGATATTGTATACAATATAATCATTATGGTTTATTTTTGTCTTAAAATTGAATTTTTTATTACAATTGGATCTTAAAAATTGGCAAACGCCATTTTTTGATAGATTTTTGCCAGCCAGAAGGCCATGATCCGCGACCATCAAAACCTCATCTGATGTAGGTGTTTTGGCGTTCTTCAGAAAAAATGGAAGGGAGTTAACCGTGTTATTTGTTGTGATGTTGGGTGGAAAGCACCAAAAGGCAAAAATTGAAGTTCATGATGTGGTGTTTGCACAAGGTGAAACACTGGAACAAACATATCCACAGTTGCGTCAGCAATGGTTCGCTGAGGCAGCCGGTTTACATATAGATTCATGGTTAATGGTCGATGGTGTCGCAGATTATCAGGTTCGATTTACCGATGTGGCGCCAGGTGCTGATGAACCTCGATTATTTTTTATCAATCTTGGCGGTTACCACGATGGCCAGTTTGGTGAAGATCACCGATATTTACTGGTAGTCGCCAACGACAAGGCTAGTGCGAAACAACAAGGCAAAACGATGGCTAACAGCCACTGGCAAAAACCACACACTGATAATTTACTCGATGTCGACGATTGTATTCCAATCGACCAAGTCGAGGGTCGATACATCAAACTCATCGCAGGCGCTCACAACGGCATTCAATTACAAAGTGATTATATTATTTTGAGTTAACGCAGCAACGTCTTGAAACCTGATGTGTTGACTGTGCTTAATCTCATTTTTGTCTATGCGTGTAATTTGTCTATCCGTTTAAAGTGCGGTTAAATTTCACGAAAAGCGAGTACCAACGCACATTTAACGACATAGCAGTGGGCGTGTGATTTCCAGTTCGTTTATAGGTTTTCTAACGATAGTAACTGGAAACCACAGAATAGAAGTGAATCGAGTGCTTCCGCCTAATATCCAATTTAACATAATATACATTATGGGATATACCTGAA
>JAHJNE010000086.1 GCA_018820995.1 Gammaproteobacteria bacterium
ACTTGTGCTGTCACAGCCTGGGTTTTAATGCTGTTATTTGCCAGCAACACCCACAGATTACCCACCGTCACTGACAAATTCCAGAAACTGGTAATAGTGCCTTTCATCGTTGCAGGCGCTTGACTATAAGCAAACTCCAGCCCGGTCGCAGAGACTAACACCTCGCCCATGGTTAACAGCGCATAGGGCAAAATTTGCCACATGATATTCATTGGCGTGCCCATATCCATCATCAACTGAATACTACCAATCACAATCCAGCTGAGTCCGGTAACCGCAATACCAGCGCCCATTTTGCGCAATGACGTTAATTGCACACCGCATCTTTCCAAAAACGGATACAACACAAGATGGTTAAACGGGATCAGGATCATCACCAGCGCCGGATTTAGTGCTTGCATCATCGCGGGTTCAAACCAATCAGGTTTCACCATATTATTGGCCTGTAAAATCCAAGTGGAGGCTTTTTGGTCAAACAATGACCAGAATGGTGTGACCAGCGCGAATAAAATCAAAATTCTGAGCACAGAACGCACACCATCGACAGCATGATCAGGATGTACGCCGCGAGCGCGTTCCAGTTGCAGCGAGGCACCCGCGCCGCCAAAGCCCATCACCAGCACTAAAGCCAAGCAAAGTGCGGCGACGATGCCAAGCGAACTCATTTGCGACAACGCATACAAGGCCAGCACAGCGCCAATGAGTGCGACATAAAGCCCCGGATTTGCCTGCCCCACTTGCCTGGCTGTCAATGCCGTTCGGATCACGGGTAAAAAACCATGTGGATTTTTAGTTTCAGGTGGCACATGCACATACCGTTTGCGACCTAACCAGAAAAACAAAGTCGCAATAAACATCAAAATGCCCGGAATGCCGAATGCGACCGCTGCGCCATAGTATTTCAACAACAACGGCATAAATAACGAGGCGAAAAACGAACCAAAGTTGATGGTGAAATAGAACCAATCAAAGGCTTTTCGCGCTAAATGTTTATTACTTTGATCAAACTGATCGCCCATAAATGACGATACCAAAGGTTTAATACCACCGGATCCAAGCGCAATTAAGAATAAACCGGTATAAAAACCTTGGATACTATGCTCAAAAATGGCTAAAAAGGCGTGCCCAAGACAGTAAATCAGGCTTAACCATAAAATCGTGTTGTACTTTCCGAAGAAACGGTCGGCCAGGTAACCCCCTAACAAAGGGAAGAAATACACACCAATCACGAAAGAGTGGAAAACATCTTTGGCGGCACCCGCTCGCAACTCTTCAGGGATAGCGAGTAACAGCGCCGTCATTAAAAACGGCGTCAGGATATTGCGCATGCCATAAAAGCTAAATCTTTCGCAGGCTTCGCTGGCAATAATAAAAGGAAGTTGCCTAGGCCAGCGTGGTGACGCACTTGTAGTGGTAGAGGTCGACATTCATTCTCCTATAATATTTTTTCATGCAAATGCATAAATAAGCAGTCTTGGCTGCAGTCGGAACGCTTATCTTTGATAAACGAAAAAATCGATACTAACGGAATTAGCGCTCAACCCCCAACCTTTATCCTTCAGATGCACTGGAAAACGCTGCAAAATTGGCTGAGATGTCAACAATCTGGATAGAATTTCAGCAATCAAACACAAAGGGCTTTAATGCGGCAAAAAAACGGTTGACGATGAAAAAGCATCTGAGCATAATACGCGCCACTTGCTTAGGACAACTAAGACATAGTGGCTACATAGCTCAGCTGGTTAGAGCACAGCACTCATAATGCTGGGGTCGCAGGTTCGATTCCCGCTGTAGCCACCACTTAATTTGTTTGTCTAGTAAATGCGGAAATGGCGAAATTGGTAGACGCACTGGATTTAGGTTCCAGCGCCGCGAGGCGTGAGAGTTCGAGTCTCTCTTTCCGCACCATAGCAAGTAAGAATTCTGCAGTTTCTGCAGGGGTATAGCCAAGCGGTAAGGCAGCGGGTTTTGATCCCGCCATCCGGGGTTCGAATCCCTGTACCCCTGCCATTAATTTTAGTGGCAGTATGGTCATCACTTCATACGTTTAAGTCACATGTTTTCTGCAGGGGTATAGCCAAGCGGTAAGGCAGCGGGTTTTGATCCCGCCATCCGGGGTTCGAATCCCTGTACCCCTGCCATAATTTGATAACCCAGCTTCGGCTGGGTTTTTCTTTTTTAATCCTTTTGAATTGACTACTCCAGCCTCATTCCCTAAATAGGTACTTCAAAACACCAACTAAGATACCCGCCAGTGGTTGCCAAGATATTTTTTTAACTGGCACATTCATCACTGATGGCTACCCCACTACATTTTTTAGGCTAGCTTCGGTCAAGACGATTATTTTAAACCCGCTGCATAAGCACCAACCCAGGCTTTGAGTGGCCCGGCATTTGCCGCCAGGCTTAGACCCGCTTTTCGGGCAAATCTAACTAAAGGCCAATCGCTGCTAAATAGCTGATAAAAACCATCCATCGCTGACATCATCAATAAATTGGCATTTTTCCGTTGTTGCTCATACTGCGCTAATAAAGTCGGATCAGCAGGATCTTTGCCTGCAGCAATAGCCGTTAATACTAATTCAGCTAATACCTTGGCATCGGCAAAGCCTAAGTTCACGCCCTGCCCGGCCAGCGGATTAATGGTATGCGCAGCATCACCGACTAACACTACCCGCCCTGCGCTGTAGCGATTGGCATGCATCCGCGTTAACGGAAACCAGCTTTGTTGCACTACATTCACTTTGCCGAGCTTGGCAGGAAAGTGCTGTTGAATTTGGCTAGCTAAATCAGCAGCACTCAATGATGCTAACTGTTTGACACGGGCTTGGCTGTCGTACCATACCAAGGATCCCATTGCACCTGGTAAAGGTAAAAACGCCCGAGGTCCTTGTTCAGTAAATTGTTGCCAGGTGATGTCTTGCTGGCCGTATTCGGTTTCAACCGTCGCCACCAGACAGCCTTGCTGATATTGCCAACCGTTACAGCCAATGCCGGCTAAAGTACGCAGCTGTGAAGTTCCGCCATCTGCGGCGATAAATAACCGGCCACGAATGTCACCAAACTCTGCGGTTTGAACGCTGGCATAGGTTGATTCTTGCTGCAATGACCGAATGGTCACCGGGCAAAATACGCTGACCTCTTTTGGAAATTGTTGCCACAAGGCGGCCTGAATTTGATTGTTCTCAATGATATGCCCCAAATGAGGTTGCTTGATTTCCGCTGCGGTGAAAGTCAGTTCAGGACTATCTGTCTGGCTGTTGGTCGCTTCAAAGGTTTGCAAACGCAAATACGGGCAAAGTCTGTTGACAGGGATCGCCTGCCAGGCATTGATTTCGGTGAGCCATTGTTCGCTTCGTAAGTTAATGGCGCTGACACGTAAGTCAACAGGTGCGTCCGGCGCCAACTGTGGCGCGGTCGTTTTTTCCAATAACGCGACTTTTAACCCATGCTGGCTAAATTTAAGCGCCAATGACGCCCCTACCATACCGCCACCGACAATCACTACATCAAACACGGCTGCACCTTTCATATCTGCTGACAGCTCAGTATCCTGAGCTGCTTTGGTAAATCTAACTAGGCGCATTCTAGCTGAGAAAAAGCCACGACTGGCGACCTGGATCAAATTAATCACCTTTTCAAAGCTCAGGCTGAAAGAAAATCAGGCTTCGCTCGTTCTAATGGACACTTCTGAAAAATAAGGAATAACGATGAATATCTTCCAAAAATCTACCGCCATTCTGGCACTGACGTTGATGTCAGCTTCTGCCGTCATATCCACAGCGAATGCAGCTGACATTGCGACTAGCCCTGATACCGTGCGACCGCTGTTAAACGGCATGACCATTCCCGCGATTTCTGTGCTTGATCAAACCGGCAAAACGGTTGACCTCACGGCAAAAATTAAACAAAAGCCGACCATTCTGGTGTTTTACCGTGGTGGCTGGTGTCCATACTGCAATACGCAATTGGCTGGTTTACAGCAGGTTGAAGGCGAATTTTCAAAAATGGGTTATCAAGTCATCGCCATTAGTCCCGAAGCGCCGATGGCGGTGAGTAAATCCCAGCAATCGACCAAAGATGTTGCCCTAACCTACACCCTGCTATCAGATGAGAAACTGAACGCTGCTAAAGCGTTTGGGATTGCCTATTACCTCGATGCAAAAACAACCGCTTTATATAAAGGCACCTATGGCATCAACTTAACTTACGACAGTACTGGTCAGGCGGTTCTGCCGGCACCAGCGGTATATGTTCTGAATGAGCAAGGCGAAGTCCAATTTAGTTATGTGCATATCAACTACAAAACAAGGTTACAACCTGAATTGTTATTATTAGCTGCCAAATTGGCCAAAGGCTAATTCCCAGCCGCTAACGCCATGTAAAAGGTGTTAGCGGCTAATCACGAGTGTACATCTTTTAAAAATCCTCAGTTCAACCTTGATGATTCACCGACTAAACCGCATAAAAACCCTGACTTTATTCAGATAACCGACATAATAATTCCCTGCTGATTCAAACCACTGACAGCACTCTGTCTGTCATGAAAAATGCGTTGACGTCAGGCGAAAAATCCGGCATTTTGCGCGCCCAACTGCCTTTAGCCCGTAGCAAGCTCGTGCAGAAGTTTTGCTGTGAGCCCGGTTTATCGCTAAAGTAGTGGTTCCTTTTTTCCTTTTGCTTTGGAGAATGTTGCATGCGTAACGTCACAGTTGCCGCCACCCAGATGATTGGTGGTTGGAATGTCGAAGAAAATATTGCCCGTGGTGACAAACTGGTACGTGAAGCGGCCAGCCAAGGTGCGCAAATTATCCTGTTGCAGGAACTGTTTGAGCGTAACTATTTCTGTCAAAAGCAAAAACCGGATTATCTGAATTTTGCCGTCCCGCTGGAAGAAAATGCTGCTTTCCTGCATTTCCAAAAACTGGCCAAAGAATTAAAGGTCGTTTTGCCAATCAGCTTCTATGAGCGCGCTGGCAACTGTTTGTACAATAGCGTTGCGGTGGTTGATGCAGACGGTTCTTATTTGGGCACCTATCGCAAAAGCCATATTCCTGACGGCCCTGGCTACAGCGAAAAATACTATTTCACCCCAGGCGACACCGGTTTTAAAGTCTGGGATACCGCTTATGCCAAAATCGGTATCGGTATTTGTTGGGATCAGTGGTTCCCGGAATGTGCCCGCAGCATGGCATTGATGGGCGCAGAACTGCTGTTCTATCCAACTGCTATTGGCAGCGAACCGCATGACCCAACCATTTCTTCACGTGACCACTGGCAGCGAACGCAGCAAGGCCATGCCGCTGCCAACTTAGTACCGCTGATTGCGTCTAACCGCATTGGTACTGAGAGTGAAGATGATTTCTCAATTACTTTCTACGGCAGTTCTTTTATTGCTGACCAGACCGGTGCCAAAGTAGCCGAAGCTGACGAAGTAAGTGAAACCGTACTGGTGCATACCTTTGATTTAGACGCACTGGCACATATCCGCCGCAGCTGGGGCGTGTTCCGCGACCGTCGTATTGATATCTTTGACACCTTGTTGACCAAAGATGGCAAAACGATTCCGCGTAACAGTGCAGAGTAATAGAGCAAAGTAACGGCATCAGCGCACCAAGCGACCCTATTTAGACTCAGAACAGGCTGGAGTATTCTGGCCTGTTGTCATTTCAAAGTGGAAGGCCCCCTTCCCAACTGCAGGATACTGACGTGAGCGGATTTAATTCTGATCGAACCTTAACCAGCACGCCCCGCGCCGATGGTTTTTATATGCCAGCCGAGTGGGCAACACATAAACAAACCTGGCTGGTGTGGCCTGAACGCACCGACAACTGGCGTTTAGGAGCCAAACCGGCACAACAAGCCTTTTGTGCGGTGATCCGCGCCATCGCGCGCTTTGAGCCAGTTACGGTGATGGCCTCAGCCCGCCAGTTTGCCAATGCGCAAGCGCAGTTAGCGGTGGAAGCGACCGCGCATCCAATCCGCGTGATTGAAGTCTCCACCAATGATTCCTGGTGTCGTGACACTGGCCCAACTTTTGTCACCAATGGCAAAGAAGTGCGTGGTGTTGATTGGACCTTCAATGCCTGGGGCGGCCTGAATGGCGGTTTGTATTTCCCTTGGGATCTGGACGACCAAGTCGCGCAAAAGGTCTTGAATGTTGAAGGCATGGCCCGTTATCGCACCGAGGGTTTTGTGCTGGAAGGTGGCGCTATTCATAGCGACGGCGAAGGCACGTTACTGACCACCGCCGAGTGTTTGTTAAACCCAAACCGCAACCCGGATTTAACCAAAGCGCAAATCGAGCAGCAGCTGTCCGATTATTTAGCCATCGACAAAGTGATTTGGCTCGAAGACGGCATTTTTAACGACGAAACCGATGGCCATGTCGACAATATGTGCTGTTTTGTCCGCCCGGGTGAAGTATTACTGGCCTGGACCGACGATGAGTCCGATCCACAATACGCCCGCTCTAAAGCGGCACTTGAAGTTTTGGAAAACAGCACGGACGCCAAAGGCCGCAAGTTTATTATTCATAAACTACCGGTACCGGGCCCGTTACTGGCCAAAGCCGAAGAATACGCTTCAGTTGATTTAACCGGCGCTGCCACACCGCGCGAAGCGCAGGCGCGTTTAGCCGGCTCTTACATCAATTTTTATTTATGTAATGGCGGTTTGGTATTGCCGACCTTTGATGATCCGATGGATAGCGTTGCGGTGGAGATCTTAAGCAAGCTCTTCCCACAACATCAAATTGTGACAGTGCCAGGGCGGGAAATTCTGCTTGGCGGTGGTAACGTGCACTGCATTACCCAGCAACAGCCGCTCTAACAGGGCTTATAGTTACCACTGCAGAACAAGACTTTTGCAGGTCGAACCGATAAAAAAACGGCGCAAAAGCGCCGTTTTTATTTTGTTGAAACATGTATCAGGCAGTCCAGAACACCATCATCATTGCTGTCGGGATGCCTCTTGCCAATTAGCTTTTAGCTTTAGTCTCACTGATATATTGCTCAACCACCCGTTGTAAAATGGCAATCGGCATTGAGCCATTTTTCAGCACCACATCATGAAAGTCGGTTAGTTTAAATTTATCGCCCAATTCCGTTTGCGCTTTGTTGCGCAGTTCCAGAATTTTCAGCATGCCAATTTTATAGGCGCAGGCTTGGCCTGGCATGACGATATAACGCTCTATTTCCGCTTCAACATCTGAAGCTGCCATACCGGAATTATTCGCCATATAGTCAATGGCTTGTTGACGCGTCCACCGATGATGATGAATACCGGTATCCACCACCAGCCGGATAGCCCGGAACAATTCAGCCTGTAGCCGTCCTAAATCGGCAAACGGGTCATCCTGATATAACCCCAGTTCTGCCATCAGTTTTTCAGTGTAAAGCGCCCAACCTTCGGCATAAACAGTAAAAGGCAAAATTTTGCGAAAGGTCGGTAAGCCTTGCAGCTCTTGCTGAATAGCAATTTGAAAATGGTGGCCAGGAATGCCTTCATGCACCGCCAGCGTTTTCATACTAAATTTGGGCGTAGCCTTGATGTCATACAAATTGGCATAAAACACCCCAGGTCTTGAGCCGTCCATCGCCGGGCCGTTGTAATAAGCGCCAGGTGCTGTTTTTTCACTAAACTCCGGCACCCGCTGTACATCCATGTCGGCTTTAGGCCGGATATGAAATGCACCTTCCAGCCGGCTGTTGATGTCCGCTAAGATGGTTTTATAGTCGGCCAAAATTTGTAACCGCGCCTCCGCAGTATCAGGATATAAAAATCTTGGGTCATCGCCCAAAGTTTTCATCATCGCTGCAACATTGTCCCCGCTGATCCCCTGGGCATGCAAGGTGACCAACATTTCTTGTTGGATCCTGGCCACTTCAGACAAGCCTAACTGATGGATTTGCTCTGGCGTTAAATCGGTGGTGGTGTGCTCTTTGAGCATATAAGCATAATAAGCATCACCATTGGGTAACTTCCAGACGCCATCATCGGTAGTTGTTTGTGGTAACAAAGCCTGTAGATACTCAGTTAAATGCTGGTAACCAGGTAACACTGAATGTTCAATCGCCGCAGCGACTTTATGCTTTAGCGCTGTTGCCGTTTTCTCATCAATGCCATGAATGGAATTCACTTTATCGGAAAAATGTTTATACAGCAGTTGTTGTTCCACCGGACCTGCAGTAAAACCCTGCATCTCCGCCAACACTTTTTCCAACACAAATCGTGGCGGGATCACGCCTTTATTGGCCCTGATTTGCAAATCTTCAACCACTTGCAAAAACACCCGCTGGAATTGCTCCAGACGCGCGATGTAATGCTCGGCATCTGTTAAATCATAGAGTGGATGGCTGTTGACCATAAAATTCGGCAACGAATTCTGCACGCCGAATAATTGGTTCACCGGATAACTGTGGTAACGCCATTGCTCGCCTTCAACATTGTGCGCCATAAACCATTCCAGCATGTCGTAGCTTAATTTTTCCTGCTCTGACATAGTACTGCGGTCATATTGGCGTAAAGTCGCTAAATCGGCTGTTACTTTTGCTTGTTGGGCATCACCAGCCGCTTGCGAGCGGTCATCCAGTTTCGCGTTGTGGCTGCGTATACCAATACTTTCTAATAACCGCAGTTGCGTCAGTAATTCCGGACTTTCCAGACCATATTCCAGAAACACCCGCTCATAAAATACCCGGCTGGAAAACGGCTTGAACCAAATTGCATTCACCGCCAGCACTGTCACAGCCGCTAAAATCAGCAGCAAAAATCTTAAAACCCACTTACCCATGACTCGGTTTCCATTTTTATTTTTATAAAACATAGCTTTACTAATATTCGCCCTATGCTGTCAATTGCAAACTGCATATTGCGGAAAAAAGCTGTAGAAAACTGGTCTAAACAGATGCTATTAACCCAAGCATTTTTCCATTAAACTGTGCGGCCGCGTCGCCGTGGCGCGCTTGGTATGTCCTGTTAGGAGTCGATGAATGGCTAAAGCTTGTGCTTGTCATATCCTGGTGAAAACTTCGGAAGAAGCCGAAAAGCTCAAACAACAATTGGCCAAAGGCGCCAGTTTTCATGAGTTAGCCAAAAAACATTCTTTATGCCCGTCTGGTAAAAAAGGCGGTGATTTGGGCGAGTTCCGTTCAGGTCAAATGGTCAAAGCTTTTGATGATGTGGTGTTTAAAAAACCAATTCTGGAAATTCATGGACCGGTGAAAACACAATTTGGTTTTCACCTGATTAAAACTCTGTACCGCGCTTAACCTCCACCCAAGGACCGATGATGCAACTTGCCCTTTGCCAGTTTGACACGGACGCTGCAGCGATTCTGGCAATATTTAACCACGCCATTTTGCATACGACTGCTCTTTATGAATATAACCCCAGAACGATGGCGACCATGCAACAGTGGTTCGCCAACAAAGCCGCTGGCAATTTCCCGGTGTGGGGATTAAAAAATAGCGAAGGCCAGCTGGTCGCGTTTGGCAGCTACGGCACTTTTCGGGCCTTTCCGGCGTTTAAGTACTCGGTCGAACATTCGGTTTATGTTCATCCGGAGCATCAGGGCATGGGCTATGGCAAGCTAATGTTGCAGCAGTTAATTCGCTCAGCAGAAGCGCAAAATTACCACCTACTGATTGGCGGTATTGATGCCAGCAATAATGGCAGTATCGCTTTGCATCAAAAATTAGGCTTTGTGCACAGCGGCACTATTACTCAAGCGGGTTATAAATTTGGTCGTTGGCTGGATTTATCTTTTTATCAGCTGACGCTAAAAACGCCGATAGAACCGGTC
>JAHJNE010000642.1 GCA_018820995.1 Gammaproteobacteria bacterium
GCTACGACCCGATCAATCAAAGCGCTAGACACCAGCGTTTTGCCAATTTTCTTGTCAATCGCCCATTGTGGACGGTTACTAATCAAGTAATTGATAGCCACAGCCAAATAGTGATTTGGATTCATCAACCCACCGCTTCGGGTAACAATTCCGTGACGGTCAAAATCGGGATCATTGCCGATGCCTAAATCATACTGATCTTTGAGTTTAATCAGATTCGCCATCGAATAGGCTGAACTGCAATCCATTCTAATTTTGCCGTCTTTATCAAGTGGCATAAAACCAAATGTTGGATCAACAACTTCATTAACAACGGTAATATCCAGGCCGTATCTACGGGCAATTTCAGGCCAAAAGGCAATGCCTGAGCCACCCAATGGATCGGCACCAATTTTAACTTTTGCCTTGGCAATAGCCGCCATATCAATAACGTTCTCTAAATCATCGACATAAGGCTTAATATAATCGTACAACTGATACAGTGGACTTTTTATAGCATCTGCAAATGACAGTTGTTTTACCGCAACAAGGCCATCAGCAATTAACTGGTTAGCGCGTTGTTCAATCCAAAGCGTGGCATCAGTATCTGCGGGACCGCCATGTGTTTGATTGTATTTGATCCCGCCGTCTTCCGGTGGATTGTGTGAAGGTGTAATGACAACCCCATCTGCGAGTGCGGGATTTTTGCTTCGGTTGTAACCTAAAATCGCATGTGAAATAACCGGCGTCGGCGTAAAACCATTATCCGTTTGAACACGCAGTTGCACGCCATTGGCGATGAACACCTGCACTGCGGAAATAAACGCTGGTTCGGATAAAGCATGGGTATCTTTGCCAAGAAACAACGGGCCGTTGATACCCTGCGCGGCACGAAACTCAGCCACTGCTTGGCAAATCGCTTTGATATGCCACTCATTAAAAGACGCCAATGCAGCACTTCCGCGATGACCAGAAGTGCCGAAACTCACCCGCTGAGCCTGCTGCGAAACATCCGGTGTGAACACATAGTATTGTGAACACAATAACGGGATATTGGCTAATTTGTCCCTGGTCGCAACTTGTCCGGCTTGCGGATGAACTGACATATTATTTCCTTATAAAAAATCTCTGATTTGTTCCGCTTCTGGCTGGCTATATCCCAGCTTCAGCGCGGCTTCGGTTAGCATCATTTTCTTACGGGTGGTATTAGAATTTGTGATCACCCAAAACTCGCTGTTCGGAATAGGCTTTGGATTTGTGCTGCTGCCCGCCTCTAACAAATCCGCTTGTTTACGTGCAAAATAAAGCCGGTTCCGACCTTTGATCTCAGCAACCAATGCGAACTTGTTTTTGTGTGCTCTGGCTAAAGCCGACAAAATAATTAAAAAGCGACCGACAACACTTTGCTCTGCTTGAAGATCCTGCTTGCTCAAAATATCAAATACTTTTTGCGTATTGCTCACAACAACAGGTGGCGTGGTAGCATCTTCGTCGGCAGGCGTTACAACCTTTGTTGCTGGCGTCTGCGAATTTACATCTGCTGTTTCCGGTAATAATAAACGGCGTAAAATTTCCGAAGCGCTTTCCCCAATTTGCTGGGTCTGACTGGCAATGTAATGATAAAGCTCTTCATCTATCTCTATTGTTTTCATAAAACTACCTTAAAACCCAAACGAATGACCGCCATTATATAAACTGACTCCGACTGACGCCAGCCCGGTAATTTGATAACATTGTCATTGTTTTGCTGTGCTGACAACGTCGCCGAAGGAAAATCATGATATTACATACTGACATAACAGGCCAAGGCGAACCACTGGTATTAATCCATGGCTTATTTGGCAGTTACGAAAACCTGGGAGTGATTGCCCGTGCATTACAACCCCAGTTTAAGTTGATTAACCTCGATTTACGCAATCATGGCCGCTCGCCTAGGGCTGAGGATATGTGTTACCAACAACTGGCAGTTGATGTGTTTGACACTTTAGACACACTTGATATTGAGAATTTCGCGGTGTTAGGTCATTCAATGGGCGGCAAAGTAGCGATGCAAATGGCGTTATCGCAACCAACTAGAATTAAAAAATTAATTCTTGCTGATATTTCACCCGTGGTCAACGAACCTCGTCACCAACGTATATTAAAGGGTTTAGCCGCCATCGATTTAGCATTGTTAACAGACCGCAAACACGCCGATAGCCTTTTACAACCTTATGTTGATGAGCTTGGAGTTCGCCAATTCTTATTAAAAAATCTATACAAAGATGCTAATGAGCAATTCCAATGGCGCTTTAATCTGCAGGCACTAGTTACCAACTACGAACAACTGTTAGCTGCGCCCGAAGCAACAGGCCCTTATTTAGGTGAAACCTTATTTATCAAGGGGGGAAATTCTGACTATATTCAAGCTGCACATCAGCCGCAAATATTGGCACTGTTCCCCAATGCCAGCGTCAAAATTATCCAAGGCACAGGACATTGGCTGCATGCAGAGAAACCAGCAGCTTTTACAAAAATTGTCTCTGACTTTTTATTGCGTTAGCGCATAAATTTTTTGCAGCGTTATGCTATAGTGCGCGCGTTTTTTTGAAGGTCATCACCATGTTAAATGAATATATGGAACAGATCGAAGCGGCAAGTCTTTGGTTTTTTCTTTCAGTGTTGTTTTTTTTGATTGGAATGGCTATTCAGGACGTACTTAAGAAAGGTGACGTTCCAAAATTTGGCCGTATTTTTGTCTGGATTGTATTGTTTGTGGGTTGTGCCGGCTTTTTAGTTAAAGGTGTCATTCAGTTCATTTATGAGTCAAAAGGGTTAGGTTAATGGCGAAAATTGCCACCGATCGGACGACTATTGATCTGTTTGCCGCTGAAAAAAGGCCTGGAAGGCCAAAAACAAACCCGTTACCGCGGGAAGAACAATTACGGCTGAATAAACGAAACCAGATCCGAAGGGATAAAACCAAAGGTCTGAAACGGATTGAGTGCAAAGTCACCGAGCAGCTTTATCAGCTCCTTGACTCCAAAGCACAAGCACTGCAATTAACGCGCAGTGCATTAATTGAACAATTGTTAGCTGAAGCTCTCGCAAAGTAGGAAGGCCCTTATTATGGCAACTGTAGGTATATTTTTTGGTAGCGATACTGGCAACACCGAACACATCGCAAAAATGATCCAAAAAGAACTTGGAAAAAATTTACTGGCTGTCCACGACATTGCTAAAAGCACCAAAGAAGATATCGCCGGTTATGATTTATTGATGTTCGGTATTCCAACCTGGTATTACGGCGAAGCCCAATGTGACTGGGATGACTTTTTTCCTGAACTTGAAAATATCGACTTTAATAACAAATTGGTCGCTATTTTTGGTTGTGGTGATCAAGAAGACTATGCCGAATACTTTCTCGACGCCATGGGCACCTTACGAGACATCATTGAACCACGTGGCGCTATTTTAGTCGGGCAATGGCCAACCAAAGGCTATAACTTTGTCGCCTCAAAAGCGCTTGCTGACAACGACCACTTTGTTGGACTGGGCATTGACGAAGACCGTCAACCTGAGTTGACCGAAGCTCGGGTCAAACAATGGTGTAAACAAATTTATGACGAGTTGAGCTTGGCTGAATTAGCCGGTTTATAATTTCATTGCTCCTTTATCGTAAAAAACCACTGCACTGCAGTGGTTTTTTATTTATGTGAGTCCGCTTTGAAATTTAACTCATTATGGCAACTGATTATCCGGATGACGGTTTTGTCCTTCAGTTCGTCGATGCTCTCCAGGCCTGTGTTTGCGCTTTTTACGGACATATACAGTACGGTTCACTTCACAAACCACGTCGCCTTGCTGATTTTTTAAATACACCAGAAACTGTGGGAAGTACTTCTCCCCTTGCGCCGTTGCCGCTTTAATTTCATTCAGAACA
>JAHJNE010000643.1 GCA_018820995.1 Gammaproteobacteria bacterium
CGATGCTAAAAATTATTATTGAACAAGCCCAGGTACCAGTGATTGTTGACGCCGGCATTGGTTTGCCCAGCCACGCCTGTGCAGCGCTGGAAATGGGAGCTGCTGCCGTATTGGTCAACACCGCTATTGCCACGGCAAATGATCCTGTTCTGGCAGCAAACAGTTTCCGGCTGGCAGTCGAGGCCGGTGGTGCCGCCAGAAACGCCCAATGTGCACCGTCCAGTCATCACGCCAATGCCAGCAGCCCGATTGATTCATTAATGGCGTTTTTATCATGAGCACCTTTAGTAAACGATTGGCGCAAACTGATTTGGTCGCCTTGCAACTCGCCAGCTTTAACGAACAAGCCGTGAAGCGTGCCTTAACTGCCACAACACCAAGCCTCACCGACTTTCAGGCGCTATTAAGCCCAGCAGCATTACCTTTTCTGACCCCTATGCTCGAACAAGCCCGAGATTTGACCCGGCAACAGTTTGGCGCTGCAAGACAGTTATTTGCGCCGCTTTATATGTCCAATCTGTGTGCCAACGAATGTACTTATTGCGGTTTTTCGATGAGCCAGGCAATTAAACGGCGGGTGCTGAATGGTGACGAACTGATGCAGGAAGCTCTCGCTGTGAAGGCCTTGGGTCACGACCAATTATTGCTGGTCGCAGGTGAGCACGAGCGAAAAGTAGGCATGGCATATTTTCGACAACATATCCCGCGATTTAAACCCTTATTCAGCCGGTTGATGCTGGAGGTGCAACCCCTTTCCCAAGACGACTATCACCAGTTGAAACAACTGGGTATCGATACCGTGCTGGTTTATCAGGAAACCTATCAACGTCAGGCCTATGCCAACTATCACCTGAAAGGAAACAAAATGGATATGCTGTGGCGATTAGATTGTCCGGATCGGATTGCTGCAGCTGGCATCGATAAAATCGGCCTTGGCATTTTACTCGGACTTGCCGACTGGCGACTGGACGCCGTGCTTTTGGCAATGCATTTACGTTACCTGCAGCAGCAATTTCCGTACAGCCAATTTAGTATTGCTTTGCCGCGATTACGCCCCTGCAGCGGCGGCATCAACAGCGCCTACCCCGTCAATGACAAAGAACTGGTTCAGCTTTATTGCGCTTTTCGGTTGCTATCGCCAGAGCTGGATTTAACCCTTTCAACTCGTGAAAGCCCTGCACTTCGGGATTTACTCCTGCCTCTGATGATTACCAGCGTCAGTGCCGGTTCTAAAACCCAACCCGGCGGCTATCAGGTGGCGCCGCAAAGCCTGCAACAATTTAGCATTGATGATGATCGCAGCGCTGAACAAATGGCAATCCGGATCTGTGAATTAGGGTTGCAACCGGTTTGGACCAACTGGCATCCAGCCTTTGGCCGTGGCTAAACGTCGGCGAATCAGCTTGCGCTGTTAGTCAAGATTGAAACTAACTGACTAAAAGGTTCAATCCAGCTGCCTTAAAAGTGAAATAGCAGATTGCCGCCATGGGCAAAGCTATGGTCGAACAACCAGCGGCTATGGTAGCCTAGTCGACTGGAAAATCGACCATCATTGGCCTTTGCTGTGCCGGGAACATTCGTTTGAAACATTTCATTCATCGCTACCGTACCTGGCTGCTCAGCCTTACATTGACTTTAACACTCGCCGCCTGCGTCGCGCCGATGTTGTTATTATCGCCGCAAGGTCAATTGATGTGGGCGCTCCTTAAACCTCTGGTTGGACTCGATCCAAAAACCACCAACTTATTCGAACAACCTTTGCTTAAAGGCCGCTTGCAGGCGTTGTTAGGCGACAACTACAGCACTGCAGTTTCACTGTTAAATACAGCAGATAAAATTCAGCAGGAAGGCCCGTTATTTTATCTGGTGTCAAACTATACCCCGGTGCCCCAACTTGCCGAAAAAGCAGGTTTTGTCTGGAATGCCGAAACCAACCAAATGGCGGTGTTGTTGGTCAGTGGCGGAGCACCTTTAATCTTTGCCGAGCAGCTCAATCAACAAGCCTCAAAAGTGATTCCAAGCTGGCCTGCAGAGCTGGTCGACTATACCGATCCGGTGAAATTGAAAAAAATGGCGATGAATAGCGCCGCGGCTTCAGCCAGCACCACCCTTGGGTTATCGGAACAGCAAACGGCATTGGCCACAACGGCTGTCACTGGTGGTGACGTGAAAAAGCTCGCAATAGATCAAGCAACCGACAAGGCCACAGCATCGACCACCAAAGCACTTGGGTTATCCGAACAACAGGCAGCACTGGTCAAAACCGCAGCTACCGGTGGTGATGTGAAAAAGCAGGCTGTCGACCAAGCGACAAAAACAGCCACCGAGGCTGCCAAAACAAAAGCCACAGAACTTGGATTATCAGAACAACAGGCTGAACTGGTTAAAACCGCTACAACCGGCGGTGATGTGAAAAAATTGGCGCTAAGCCAAGCAACTACCGCCGCCTCCGATACGGTCACAACGACTGCTATTTCGGAACTTGGGTTGTCAGAACAGCAAGCCGCGTTGATTAAAACCGCTACAACCGGTGGTGACGTGAAAAAGCTGGCGGTAGGCCAAGCGACTAAAGCCGCTACCGAAGTCGCCACTGAAACAGTCACTGATTTAGCCACGACAACTGCAACCGAAGAACTTGGATTATCAGAGCAACAGAGTCAGTTGATGCAACAGGCTGCAAAAGGCGCCAGTACCGAACAATTGGCTGCGCAATTAGAGCAGCAAAAAATAGCAGCTCTGCAGGCCGAGTTAACTCTAGCCACCGAACAAGAAATGGCAGCAGAAATGGCTTTAGAACAAGCAGAGGATAAGCTCGCAGCTGTTGAGTTACAGCTGGCGCAAGCAACGACCGGAGCCTTAAAGGATACCGCGAATGCTACATTAGTCTCGGCGCAGACCAATCAACAAGCCGCCAGCAAAGCCTTGTTACAAGTGCAACAAAAAGTACAATTGTTGCAGCAGCAACTGAAACTGCCCGCGCCACCGACGGCAAAACCAACACAAGATAAATAACCGATCGGTGTCCTATCAAGCCACCGCCGCCCACTTTGACAGTGATAGTGAAGATCAACACTAAAATCAAAAAGCGGGCAATCGGTTTTCGATTTTTTAAAATGATTTGCCTTCGGGCAATCCAAGGTCTAACACGATGATGACACAACAACTTAATGAACTTTGGCAGGAGCTGCTCATTTTAATTGGCCAGCCACATTTTCTTATCCAGCTGGCGTTAATTGCCGGATCTTTATTGCTCGCATGGTTGTTTAATTCTTTTATACAAACCAAGTTAGCACTGCACAATCCAACCGGCTTTAGGCACGTCGCACTGCGAAGTTCTCAACGGATCATCCTACCGCTAAGCATTGCATTATTATTTTGGTTGTTCAGTGCGATTCTCGAAGCGAATGAAATACCGAGTAAAATACTCGATTTTCTATTACCGGTGGCATTGGCTTTGGGGGTTGTCCGCCTGCTGGTCTATATCCTACGCAAAGCATTTTCATCAAGTCCGCTGATTAAATCAGCGGAGCCTTTTATGGTGATGAGCATTTGGTCGATGCTGGTTTTACATCTGCTGGGCTGGTTAGCCCCTTTACTGAAACTGCTTGATGCGTTGGCCATCACTTTTGGCGAAAGCCGTATTTCGCTGCTAATGGTTGTGAAACTAGTCATGATCATTATCCTGGCTTTCACACTCGCATTGTGGCTCGCTGAAGTCATCAATCAAAAAATGAAAAGTTCGAAGTTAATCAGCCCCAGTATGCAAGTTGGCTTTAGCAAATTTGCCAAATTTTTCCTGATCACCTCAGCCTTTTTATTTGCGCTCAACGCCGTGGGGATTAACTTAAGTTCATTGGCTATTTTTGGCGGCGCCTTAGGTGTGGGTCTGGGTTTTGGATTGCAACGAATTGCATCCAACTTCATTAGTGGTTTTATTCTGGTGTTTGACCGTTCAATTAAACCTGGCGACATTATTACCGTCGGCGATAAATTTGGTTGGGTGGAACAACTCAATGCGCGTTATGTGGTGCTTAGGAACCGCCAGGGTGTCGACACTTTAATCCCAAACGAAAACCTAATCACCACTGAAGTGATCAACTGGAGTTATGCCGATCCAAATGTGCGGTTGGAAGTCAAAGTCCAAATAAGTTATGACAGCGATCCAGAATTGGCTATGGCATTGATGCTGCAATGCGCCAATGCTTCAGCTCGTGTGCTGACATTACCAGAGCCGACAGTCAGGTTAATGGAATTTGGCGAAAGTGGCATTAACCTGCAATTAAGAGTGTGGATTGCCGATATGGAAAATGGTACCGCTTCAGTCAAGTCAGATATCAATCTGGCGATTTGGCGAGCATTTAAAGCGAATCATATCACCATGCCATTTCCGCAACGTGATCTACATATAAAATCTGGCTGGCCACCCGCTGGCCCTATGCATCTCAATGATGACAAAGGCGAGTAATTGTATAAAAAAATGGTCTAGGTAGATTGATGCTACATTGACACGGTTTTGATGTTGAAAGAGCCAAATTGAAAACAGTGTCTAACAACATTGTGTTGAAGAATTAAGTATCGACAAAAAGCTATTAATGAAATAAGTCTTGATAAGAGAAGCATCGATGACACGAGTACCCGTATTTTCGTCAAAACGAAAGGAGCTACTTGTTAGTCGATAACTTTAAAGACCAGACAGTTGGTACGGTTTTACGCATATAAGTACCAACTGTCTGGGTCGCTACTATCCAGGATTTACCATGGTTAGGCCGCCGATCGATCCAACTCCGGCTCATCTTCATCCCGTACAATAATCAGCTCTTTGGCCGCCTGCTTTGCCGATACCTTGGGTACAGTTGATTGCGCAACGATGTCTTCAATCACCGGAGCCGCTGCGCCATCAACAACTTCTGGCGCCTTTTCTTTTTTGGCGGTTTTGGCTTTATTGCCAAGTGCCTGTAAAATTTCATCTTTATTTTGTGCCAGATAAAGTGCCAGTGACTCTTGCTGCGCTTCATCTACGAGCAATTTGCTTTCCCCAAGGACGACAAATAGCTCATCAGCAATATCTAGCATCTTGTCATAAGCATCAGCTTCACTTTTGGCAGCAAAAGTCATTTTCTCAACCCCGTTGCGTTCAATCACATATTTTACGATGACAGCCATAGCTTTTCTCACTTTAGTTGGATATACACCTCGACACTGTTTATTTATACAGTAAAAATTGAGGTTTTGTCCAGTCTTGCTATGAACATATTTTCAAGGAAGACGACTTTTGCGACCGTCGCCCCCAGAGAGCCCGACTACCAAGCATCTGTCGCCTGTTCCGGTTTTTTCGCGTAGGATTAATGCTATCGATGACAAGGAGCTATGATGTCAAAAACAGCTATCTCTATTTGGCAACAACGTCGCCAACAAGATCAAAGTGAACGGCCGCACGACCACCGCACGCCATGGCAGCGCGATAAAGCCCGCATTTTGCACAGTGCCGCGTTTCGGCGCCTCCAAGCGAAAACCCAAATCATGGGCGTTGGTCAAAATGATTTTTACCGCACGCGTCTCACTCACTCGTTAGAAGCGGCACAAATTGGCACCGCCTTGGTCGCGCAATTGCAACGAAATGCCGCAACCGCCGAACTGGCACAGCTGCTCCCTGCTGATAGCCTGATGGAAGCTTTGTGTCTGGCGCATGATATCGGCCATCCCCCTTTTGGTCATGGTGGCGAATACGCGCTACATCACTGTATGCGCAGTAGTGGTGGCTTTGAAGGGAATGGACAGACTCTGCGTATCGTCGGGAAGTTAGAGCCCTACACCGCCGAAGGTGGAATGAATTTAAGCCGTCGCACCTTACTTGGTTTGTTAAAGTATCCGGTGTTACAACCACATGTTCCGGCAGCTGCAACCATGTCGTCCAGTCGCAACGATAGCAAACCTTGCAAAGCCATTTATCGTGAAGATGCCGATTTGCTCGATTGGATATTGGAGCCACTGTCACACAATGATCGAGAACAGTTTCAGGCCGCCGATCAACTGCCAAATGCCCCCTTTTTAAAAGCTCGATATAAATCACTGGATGCTTCGATTATGGAGCTAGCGGATGATATCGCCTATGGCGTGCATGATCTGGAAGATGCGGTGGTGACTGGTACTGTGCAGCGCGAACTATGGCTGGATGAACTCGCGAAATCGACCAGTGACTGGGA
>JAHJNE010000644.1 GCA_018820995.1 Gammaproteobacteria bacterium
CGGAATATTGGCGGCTGAGCTGCGGGTGAAAAATGCCGGGATACCACTTTCACGCAAACAAGTCAGCACCAGCGGGTAAGGGTTTTTGTGGGTGGTCACAAAAACCAGTGCCGGATTTACCACTAAAGCGATCAGCAGCATCGAGCCTACTAACACCATCAGCAACTGGCCGTAACTGGCAAGACCGGCAAAACCTGTAGTGGCGACGGTTTCGGCCACTAAGCCAAAAATACCGATCGGCGCCAGTTTGATAATAAAAGTCACCAGCATTGAAATGCCATGCGAGACGTCGGAAAACACTTGTTTGGTGGTTTTATTAGCGTGATGTAGACCTAAACCCAAACCAATAGCCCAAGCCAGCACCCCAATAAAATTGCCCGTGAGTAAAGCGTTGATTGGATTATCGACCACCTGGAATAACACGGTTTTTAACACCTGGCCGATGCCATCTGGTGGAGTGACGGCTTCAGCAGCACCTGCCAGCGTTAACGTGGTTGGAAATAAAAAGCTGGCAGCGACTGCCGTTAATGCCGCTAAAAAAGTGCCGGTCAAATACAGCATCAGCACCGGTTTCATTTTGCTGGCGCCGCCAATTTTGCGGTTGGCAATAGAAGATGCCACCAGAATAAATACCAGAATAGGCGCGACGGCTTTCAGTGCTTTTACAAATAACGCACCGAAGATGGCGACGGCTTGACCTGCTTCTGCCGACCAACTGGCTAAAGCAATACCGCAGAAAATCCCTAAAATGATTTGTGGCACCAGGCCAAAGCGGCTGGGCGTTTTTGTTGTTATGGTTGTCATGTTGATTTGCCTTGATTACACCTGCGGCCGATTGTGCCGGTAAAGCCTATGGCTGGCAACCAGAGCCCAACGCATTTTTTGTGAATTTCAAGGCAAAAACTGCTGGCATCTAGTGGGTTATTTCTGTTATCAAGGTTAATTTAAAGTGTCATGCAGGATTTGGAGACGAAGTTATGCTGCGAAAAACGTTGCGACTTACCTTAGTGTGGCTGAGCTGCGTGCTGCTGTTAAACGCATGTGCTCAGATTCCGGCTCCAACTGCAACCGCAACCGCTGAAGTTTTGGTGTTGCCAAAGACGACTGAGCACTGGTTTGAAGCGCCGCCCGAACTCCCCTCAACGACCGATTTCTACCAGCTTAGCGCAGCGCAGCAACAGCAATTTCTGGATTATTTCAACGCACCCGCTCAGCAGGAACTTGTGCCGCAACAGCGTTTATATCGCTATCTGGAGCAGTACTTAGCGAATTTCAATTACGAGGGTAAAACTACCTTAGCCAGTGACACCATGAACCAAATGTCCGGCAACTGCATGTCGTTGGCCTTGCTGGTTTCCGCCTTGGCGCAACTGGTAGATGTTGAAGTGGGTTATCGCGCCACGTACACCGAGCCGATGCTCGATTTTAGCGCCGATATTATGCTGACGTCGGCGCATGTCCGCAGTTATTTGTTTGAGAATATTCAGCACGACGACAAAAAATTTATGCTGTTGCGGCGTCCGGCAATGGTGGTCGATTATTTTCCAGGCCGGTTAGATCTGTCTGGTGAGATGCTGAAAAAACCTCGTTTTGACGCGATGATGTATAACAATCTGGCGGCAGACGCCATGATCGCTGGAGACTTAAATCGCGCCTACTGGCTTAGTCAGGCAGCACTGAAAAGTGATGCGCGTTATAGCCCAAGTATTAATATGATTGCGATTATCTATCGGCGCAAAGGCGATGTGCTCGCGTCGCAGCAATGGTACGAATTTGGCCTGCGTTATTCATCAGAGCCGGTCACCTTAGCCAGTAATTATTTGGTGCTGGCGCAACAAATGCAAAATCAGCCTTTGATCACACGTCTGAAAAACCAATTTCGTTTGCTGGATGACAACAATCCTTATGTTTGGTTTTATCTGGCTTATCAAGCTGAGCAAAGTGGGGAACCCAAAGACGCAGTGTATTTTTATCAGAAGCTTGTCAAAAAAGCGCCTTATTTGCACAAAGCCAATCTGGCGCTGGCCAAGTTACAATTTCAATTGGGGAACCCCGAAGCCGCCAGACGCGCGTTACATGAGGCGCTGCAATATAGTTATGAGCCGGCAAACCGCCAAATGTACCTGACGAAATTACAAGCCTTGACGCAGCAGCAGGAGTAAATCAGGTGATGGGAATCAAGATTCATCTCCTGCACAGCGCTGTGAAATGAAACTTAAACCGCGGTCTGTGAGACCACTTTGGTTCCACGCCAGTGCCACAAGGCAAGGGTAAGCAGCACGACCGTCACAAAGCCCGGCACACTGGCTTCCAGGCCAAAAGCCCCCCCGGTTAACCAGATAGGCGCTTCTGCTGAAAAGACCGGCGTCAACACACCCACCTGGTCTGAACCACTGACGCCAAAGCCCAAAAGTGTGCCTTGACTGAAATTAGCCATCAAATGCAGGCCTATCGGCATCGCTAAGCTGGCGGTGCGTAAATAAGCAAAACCAAACATCAGCGACGCGATAAAAATATTGGCCATCGCTAAGTAATTCCAGCTATCGCCTTGCTGCAAGGCAGAAGCATGGTTCAGAACAAAATAAGCTGACATCGCAATTTGTGCCGGCCATGAGCCAATTCCCGCAATCAGCCGTTGAAACATAAAACCACGGAACGTCAGTTCTTCTGTAACAGCAACCCCAACAAATAACAGCAGGGCCGCACCTATGGCTGCCTGTTGCCAGCCATTAAACTGCCAGCTTACAGTGCTGGTGACGGTTAAAAATAACGCAGGCAATCCCATCAGTAAGGCGCCTAAACCTATCCCCCAACCTAGCTGCAGCAGCCATTGGCGGTCAAAGGCGCCGAGCAGCTGCGCCATCGGTTGTTTGCGTAACCACTGACAAACACATGACACCAACAACACGGCCAACGCCTGCATCCAGGGGGCCAGCTCTTGTCCGGTTTCTTTGGCGACTAAAATCATTGGCAAGACAACAGCTGCCAGCAACAGAAAAAACACGCCAATCCACCAACCATTGCGCAAATTGCCGGCCTGATTTTTAAAAATTCTTCGTATCATTGTTGCTCCATAAAAGAACCGATGATGTCGGGATGAACGCTTGTTTTTAAAGCGACTATCGCGACTTTCAGCAGCGAGCTAATTCTGTATTTTGTTATTTGTGATGCTTGTTAGTTGTCATCTGTGATACCGGGTAGGAATGAACCGAAATGACATGTAAAAACAGCGTATTCAGTTTGATTCTTGTGTGCAACAGAAACAAAATCCGAAGTTGAGGCGGCTGTGCGAAGCTTTCACCAAGAATGGTTTTTAACGATAATTTGCGATGAATGATGGCCAGTAGGTAAGGTGGTTATATTCTATAAAATCAATGTGATAGTCGGTAATTTTTAGTGGGCTTTCCTGTATCAGGAATGACTGGCCAGAA
>JAHJNE010000645.1 GCA_018820995.1 Gammaproteobacteria bacterium
AGTAGTTTTTTCTGGCTAGTGGTTTTGGCGACTACTTTTGGTTTGTTATTATCGACCACCAAAGTTCGTGAGTTGGAAGCGGTTGGTGCTTCGAAAGTAGGCTCGGTGTTTATTTACATTTTAGTAGCCACTATCGGTATGCATATGGATGTCACGGCGGTGATGGATTATCCAGTGATGTTCCTGGTTGGCTTGCTTTGGATCAGTATTCACGCTGGTTTGTTGCTGCTGGTTGCGCGGCTTATCAAAGCGCCGGTATTTTTCCTGGCGGTCGGTAGTCAAGCCAATGTCGGCGGGGCTGCTTCTGCGCCTGTGGTCGCATCAGCATTTCACCCGTCATTAGCGCCAGTGGGTGTGTTACTGGCCGTGCTGGGTTATGCACTTGGCACTTATGGTGCTTATATCGCAACGTTGATGATGCAGGCGGTAGCGCCTTAATCCGCTTTCAGGTAAAGGCATTTTAACCTGCCTTAGATAGCGCACAAAGCGTGAGATGTTTTGAATAAAAAAGCCCTGATTGGTGACAATCAGGGCTTTTTTATTCGATGGAACCAGATGACTTAGTTGGCCCTATTCAACAACGAGTAGGCGAGGTTACGGCCAATCATTATGGGCAAACGGCCGTTGATTCGCGTACCAATAATTCTGGAATAAACACTGGTTGCTGCTCGGTGTTGGCCAGTTGAACACCCGGTCGCGCATGGCGGAACAATAATTCAGCGGCCTGTAACGCAATGGTACTATTCGGTTGGTGAGCTGTGGTTAGCGGCGGCCAGGTTTGGCGCGAAAACGGGCTGTTTTCAAAACCAACTATCGATAATTGTTGCGGGATCTCAACGTTCGATAAGCGGGCACTGAAAAGGGCGCCTGCGGCAATCTCATCGTTACAGGCAAAGATGGCGGTTGGTTTTTGTGGCAGAGCTAATAGCGTTTTCGCTCCTTTCACTCCGGACTCAAATGAATAACTACCCGGCACAATGTATTTTGGATTTGCCTGAATACCACGTTTAGTGAGCGCGGCTTTAAAACCAGCCAACCGTTCACCACTCGAGCTGTGTTCTTCGTCGCCGCATAAAAAGGCGATGTTGGTGTGGCCTAATTCCAATAAATGATTGGTAATTTTAAAGGCGGCAGTGAAGTCATCCACCAAAACGCAGTTGGTTAGTTTAGGTGATGGCGTGGAGCCTGAAATGATCCGAACAAAGTCAACGCCAATACTATCGAGCGCTTCGGCAATCTCAGGCATTTCAGAAAAAGGCGGTGTCAGAACTAAGCCTGCCAGACGGGCGTGCTGCACTAAATCAATGACTTCCTGCACGATACCCACTGACTTGGCGTTAGTCGGATGGATCAACAACTCATAACCATGCTTTCGACATGCTTCGAGTAAACCTTTCTGCATATCAATGACATAATAAGCGTTTGGGTTGTCATAAATGTAACCGATGCTGTAAGAGCGGGTGCTGGCTAAATTGCGGGCTGCAGCATTGGGCTGATAGTTTAGCTGGCTGATCGCTGCAGTCACTTTATCCAATGTCGCCTGTTTTACCGACGGTTCATTGTTCATCACCCTGGACACGGTTTTAATCGAAACGCCGGCCAGTTCTGCAACATCATTAATGGTTACTTTCATCCGTTTTACCCTAAACAAAATGTGGCGTGGCAGTGGAGCTTTAATGGCTGATGCAGGCTATTATTTTTACTGTTATGGCCTTTGCTCCTGCTACAAATGACAGCGATGGTCAATTTGTAAGGAAAATTAAACTTAGGGATACATCTTTTTTGTCTAAACGGCAATTGTTTATTTGTCAGAAAATAGCCAAAAAGTTCTTCTGAAAATGAGATTCACATTAATTACCAATAAAAAACAATTGCTTATATGGTTTTTTTTGCTTTTGGTGGGTAAGCCTAATTTAGAAAACAACTATTAATCACCGCGACCTAGCAAAAAATGCTGAAAAAATTTCGGCTAAAATTTCAACGAAAGGGGTTTGCAAATCAAATATATTTTGTGTATGTTGAATTTCAATGACAACGCTGTCATTGCAGGACAACAAAAAACATATCGCACACGATAAGAAACAGGAATGGGAGAAGCTCATGTCGCACACTAAAATGAATAAATGTGCCTTGGCAGTAAAGCTCGGTTTAGTCGCAGGGGTTGCAGCATTTACAATGCCGGTCTTTGCGCAGCAAGCTGCCGGTGCTACTGACGAGAAAGTCGAAGTAATTGAAGTTCGTGGTATTCGTGCCAGTACTAAAGCAAGTATCAATGAAAAGCGTTTTGCTGCATCTCAGGTTGATGGGATTGCGGCAGAAGATATCGGTAAATTACCTGACGTAACCATCGCCGATTCACTGCAACGGATTTCTGGTGTGCAGATTGAGCGTGTTGCAGGTGAAGGTGGTCCGGTTGCTATCCGTGGTTTACCACAAGTTGACACCACCATGAATGGTGAAGTGTTTTTAAGTGCGACGACGATCGACCAATCTGGTGCTGATTTTGGTGATTTGCCATCGCAGTTATTCTCTGGCGTGACAGTGTACAAATCTTCTGAAGCCAAACTGAGTGGCATGGGTATTTCTGGTTCTATGGATCTGAAAACCCGCCGTCCGTTTGATATGGATGAAGGTTTCACCTTTGCCGGTGGCGCTGAAATGACCAAAGGCAGCATCAGCAAAGATAATGACCCAAGCGTAAATGGGTTGTTTGCTTTTAAAGAAGAAAAATGGGGTGTGTTAGTTTCTGCAGTGACTTCAGAAGCAAATTTGGCCACTGACTACAATGGCTATTTTGACACCTCTGAAAACGGCGGTATTGGTGCGGCTAACAACAACTTCACCTGGGGGGCAAACCCACGTGGTGAAACTGTACGTCATGTGGTACCACAAGGTTTTGCTGCTTTTAACAAGCAAGAAGAGCGTAAACGCGATGCGTTCCAATTCTCTGGCCAGGCTGATTTAGGCAATGGCTTTGAATTTACAGCAGATTATTTCTACACCAATCAGGATCGTTTTAATGCCCGTAGTGGTATGTCGCAAAACAACCGTTGGTATACATTTAATGATTACGCATATCCAACGGCTGATGGTTGGACTGGTGATACGTTCACTGACAAAGACGGCAACAAGTGGGGCGGTGTAAACGCCTTTGACATGAAGTCCTGGCGGTTACAGTCTTTCACTCAGGTGAATATCAACGAAGAGAAATCCAGAAACCTGAATCTGCAATTGGATTTCAAAGGCCAAGGCCCGTTGTCTGGTCAAGTCCGTGCGACCCGCGCCAGCGCAAGTGCGACCATGCGCCATGGTTATGGTGAAGGTGATGTGCTAAGTATCGATCAAGGTTCTTTAGTTACAGGCCCTGGTCAATTCTCACAAGGTGTGAATTGTAAAAACGGTGAAGCCCGAGTTGGTAGTGCTGGTGGTTGTTACGCCAAGTTCTCACCAGGTGGCATCGAAAGCCAGTTCATCATGGGTTATGACGCTCGCGGTGAACATCCGGTATTTAGCGGTTTTGATCAAAACGTGAATGGCGGTAAAGGTGTTCGTTCAGTTGGCGCTTACATGGCCGACTTAGACTCTTACCACATCGGTGCGTTCTCGTCTGAAGGTAATACCGACGACCGTGGTGAAGTGAATACTTTCAGCACCAAATGGAATTATGAATTCGCCAACAGCGAATTTATCACCAGCGTTGATTTTGGTGTTCGCGCCAAAGAGCGTATCGTTGATCATGATGACTTCTCATATACATCAACATTTGGTAATGGCTGTGACATCGCACAGTGGAAAGCAGTTGACCAATATATCAATACTGCAGGTTGTGAAGGCAATCCAGCGGCTGGTGAATACCTGACGCAAGACGTTGGCGACTTAAAAGCCGGTGATTGGGCTCCATATACGCTGCTGGCGCCAACTCGTTTAGACCAGTATACCTCTGTGAAATACCAGACCAACTTTGGTGGTGTACAAGGTATTCCGGGCGTGTGGGTGATTGACCCGGAAAACTTCCGTGATCCTCGCGCATGGCATGAGAAAACTTTCGGTAACGTTGCTCGTACTGAAAATGCTGGTGCTAGTTACGACGTACAGTTAGATGAATTTAACTACTTCTTACAAGCCAACTTTGAATACGGCATGTTCAGCGGTAACTTCGGTATGAAAGTGATTGATACCGATATTCTGGTGAAACAAAACGTGACGGGTAGCCCGAATTTACCTCACTCTGGTTTAGCGCCGGACGTCGGTGATACAGTGACTAAACGTAGTTACACTGATTATCTGCCATCGTTTAACGTCGCTGCGAATGTAAGAGAAGACGTCATTTTACGTGCTGCCTACACTGAAAATATGCAACCACTGAACTTGGCTGCTTTGGGTGGTGGTAAGTCGGTCGGTATGACCATCAATGGTGAATGTGATTGTTTACGTGTCGTCAATGGTAGCTTAAGTGGTAACCCTGGTTTAAATCCATGGCGTTCAAACAACTACTCACTATCCGCTGAATGGTATGCATTACCAGCTTCAATGACCTATTTATCGCTCTACAAAATTGAAATCGACAGCTTCACTGAAAGTGGTACTGTGATGGTTGATGAGCCGGATCCGGATGGTGTGAAACGTGGTCCATGGCCATTCAGCACTCAGGTCCAGGGTAAAGGCGGTAATGTTCAGGGCTTGGAAGTGGGTGGTCGTTTAGCATTGGCTGATATCGTAGACAATAGTTTCCTGTCGAACTTCGGTGTTGACGTGAA
>JAHJNE010000087.1 GCA_018820995.1 Gammaproteobacteria bacterium
GATGCCGCAGTGAACGGCGACTGCGCTGATCGCTTGAGCATCAACATAACTGGATATATCCACTGCTGTTAAGACAGATTTTTTGCTCAATGTTATTGAGTTTCAAGTGAATACTACAACCGTTCACGCACGCACCTTGCGGCCGGCCCCAGCTGTCAAACCGTAACAATAAGGGTGCGGCCAAGGGCGCGTCGTCGAGCTTCACGACAGCTCCAGATTGCCAAACAATTTGTTGCGGGTTGGTGCTATCCACGACAAAACTGGCTGACGCCAAACAGGCATTGCTGCTGGCAAAACCCGCGGCCGTGGTATTAATCACTAAAGTGGGACAAGTTGCGGATAAATTGGCGGTATCTTGCATGCTTTGCTGTTGCAACTGATGCGTCAAGGCCAGCAACTGATCGCGCTGGCCTTGTAAGGTTTCGTCTTCCACACTAAAAAATTTTGGCAGTACGGTTACCGCCAAAATTCCAACCACCAACATCACCACCACCAATTCGATTAAAGTAAAACCGGCCCGATTGTTCATGGTTGCTCTCACTAGCCAAAACGGCTGGTTAACAGCCGCCAGTAGACACTGTAATCACCGGTTTAGCCGTCAAAGTGGCTGGTCCATAGGTAAGCTGGCAAGCTGTGGTCGCAAAATTAGCAGCCCCAGCGGCAACATAAGCCTTATCTTTTGGACGAATGGACACTAACGGGCCCGTTTCTAAAGCAATATCCCATTCAGTAGTTTCCAAATCAACCGCAGCCTGAACCGCTGTAACAGTTGCAGCAGGATACCCGTACACGATGTCGATTGCCGGCGAAGTTAAAGTTGCCGTTGGTAAAGCCTGTTTACTGACCAGTACAGCTTTACCAAACACCATAGCGCCAGCAGAAGTGAGGCTGCCCTTTACACCATTTAAAGTACTGACACGGGCATCGGTGGCAAAGTTAAAAAACTTCGGCGCTGCGGTCACCGCTAAAATGCCTAAGATCACAATAACGATGACCAATTCAACGAGGGTAAAACCTTGACTGCGTTTCATAAAATTTCCGTTATTGATTTAAAAATTATGGTTTATTGAGATTTGTAATTACTGAGCCTGTTTGCGGATTATAAGTAAAACTGTTGTTTCCCGCAGTGCCAGTTGGCGCAGCGGTTAAACCTTTGGTTTGGTGATAGCTACAGACGTTAGAGGCCGCCCGCACATAAAACAAATTGTTGGTGCTGAAAGTGGTTGAAGCGTTTACTGAACCTTGGAATAAATTCTGTAATAAAAACAAACAATCATCTGCATCTACTGTACCTACAAGCGTATCATTTAATGGATCACCTGACGGATAACCTCTTGTTCCATCTACACCAATGTTAACACCGTCATAGTTGACTTGGGTACGATTACTGGCAGGCACAATATTGTCATTTGGACGTCCGGCAATTTCCCATGACGCGCGCACTAAGCCAACCGCCGATGCAAAACCACCGGCAGTGCCTTCAACTGAGGCGTCTTCAGCTTGCGAGGTAACATTCAAAAACCGCGGTAACGCGGTCGCTGCTAATAAACCCAGAATAATAATCACGATGACGAGTTCGATTAAGGTAAAACCTTGTTGCCGTTTAGAAATTGATTTCATGGTTCGTGCTCCGCAGGAATAATAATCTATTTGTTATATCACTAATTAATGACAGCTTTTTATACGATTGCCAAGTTCTGATTAGGATCAGTTGCTGTTTTAGCGGCTGAATCACCGCTCAAAGCAACATAACTGTCGCTAACTTCCTTTTTTATAGGCGTTTAGCATGTCCCACATCGGAGTAAAGATACCCAATGCCAGGATCAATACCATCACCGCCACAATCACAATCAGGATCGGTTCAATTTTGGCAGTCAGACTTTTTAAGTCAAACGCCACTTCCCGTTCATAAAACAACGCTACTTCCTGCAGCATATCATCGACCTGACCGGTTTCTTCACCCACTGCCAACATTTGCATCACCAGCGGTGTGAATAAATTACTCTGGCTGGATACCCGCACCAGACTTTCGCCACGCTCAATATTGCGCCGCATCTCGCGGATTTTTTCCGCCATAAAATCGTTGTCCACCGCTTCTGCTACCAAACTTAGCGCTGAAGTTAGTGGCACACCGGCGCGCAGCATCAGCGAAAAACTGCGGGCGTAACGGCCAAGAGTTGCGCGGTTGATAATGTCGCCCATAATTGGCAGCCGCAATTTGAGCTTGCTCCAGCGATAACTACCGGCAGCGGTGTGCAGATACCGGTAAAGCGCAAAACCCGCTGCGATAATACCCACCAATAATAAAGGCCAATAATGAATAAAAAAGTTCGACGTTGCCAACAACACCTTGGTCGCCCAAGGCAATTCGGCATTAAAACGGGCAAACATATTGGCAAACTGCGGAATGACAAACAGGTTCAGAATGACCATTGCCGCGACAATCGCCAACAACACAAACATCGGATAGCGCGTCGCTTGTTTAATTTGTTTGCGGGTTTCCATTTCCTGTTCAAAATAATCGGACAGCTGCGAAAAAGCGTCATCCAACCGGCCGGTGTTCTCGCCAACATGCACAATACTGACAATCAGCCGGTTAAACACTTTCGGATGGCTGGCCATCGCCACCGATAAATTGCGGCCTTTCTCCAGCTGATCA
>JAHJNE010000646.1 GCA_018820995.1 Gammaproteobacteria bacterium
GTAAATAATTATAGGTATTGTTCCAACTGGCGGGTGTTGCGGTATTGCCATGCACCAACACCACCGCATCCACACAAGCCGCCTGCACCTGGGTTATTCCCCCCAATAAACAGGCGAGTAGCAGACCGTATTTGGTTTGGCGGCCCCTGGACATAGGGTCTGATTTTATTGCAGGATTGGCCAGTCTTGCCGGGTTAGAAGGTGTTGCCAAATAAGAAGATGTTGTGATGTCAGTACGCGTAGAGTCGGAAAGTTTCATTGTCAGCTCCTTTAGCTAGTCCCTAACAAACTACGCCTGCAGCTCACTTTATCGCCATAACACTTTAGTGCTGACATCTGTTATCACACATCACTTTGATCGGTGAAGTACTTTTACAGCCTGCCAGCAGCTTGGTACACTGCCAAAAAATGAGGCCGTCTTTTAGTATGAAATTTCTCTTTAGTTGCACCAGTCATTTAAGCCGCTATTTAAAAGCAAACTTGCCACGCTTACCTATCGAGCCAGGTCAGCAAGCCGGTGTCCGCCGACTGGTCTCCACAGCCACTGAAATCGCTTTTCAATGCCACTATGTAACACCTATAGGCCACAATAGCGGTCCACAGTTTCTGCTGGCGATTGAAGCGGATAGCCGCTATTGCCTTATTTTACCTCTGGCACAGCGCCAGACGCAGGCCGAACTTTCCGAGAAGCTGCAAGCGTTGTTTCTGACCCATGTCGGTTATCAGTTAAGTTTGTCGAATATCTTAGAAACCAGCGATCTGCATGGGTTAGACCAACTTTTTCTGTCGATGACACCGACCACTGAGTGGGTGAAAAATACCGACCGAAGTTTGCAAGGTACGCTTACCCAGTTGGAGTTTTGGCTGCAAGATGCGCTGCAGCAGGCTGGAAAACATGGGCTATCGGACGAACAAATTTTTGTACTGTCACTACAATTTAATGACACCGAAGGTAGCCGCACCGTCCAGGGGAAAAAAGAACGTTTTGTGCCAACCCCCCGCTTTGTCGCCAATGCCATGTTGCGGTTTGGGCCGCTGTTTTTACAACAGCGGTTACCGGACAATGTGATTGATTTTGCGGCCTACAAGGCGATGAAACGCTGACCCCAATGAGCAAAGTGACCAAAGCGACCAAGTTCAGCGATTCATCTGGCGTCTCAGATGAATCCTCGTCCATCGTTTATCCACTTTTGCGCTCGACTCAGGCTGGATAAACCTGCTTATGCGTCGCAACAACCTGATATTGCTCACTAAATATATTGTCGATAAAACGCCATTCACACTCGATGCGCTCAGCACTAACCGACAATTGCATATAACCGCGCTGATGAAGATTGCACCACTGCAAATCGTTAATCAGCAAACTGAATGCCTGCGCCAGTTCGTCGGTTTGTTCTGGTGGTACTTTTAAGTAGTGCTCCAGACCGGGTGAGCTGACACTCGGTGTTGCAAACTCAACTCCGACTTGTTGTTGATGTTGGTCGACCAAGTGACTGTACCAGGCATTATGTGTATCACCCGCAATCACAATCAGCGGCTTACCTAGTTTTTTGGCAATCGCGTACAGTTGCTCGCGCTCGCGCGGGTAACCGTCCCAGGCATCCAGATTGTAAGGCATCACCTGAGTGACTCGGGCCAAATCTGTTGCGTCAACTGGCTGCTGGTTTTGTTGGGCTTGTTGCACCCTTAATTTCACTTGCGCCAACGCCTTTAATTTCTCAGGCAACTGACTGTAATCCTTCGTGCCTAACAACTCAGCAGGAATATGCATTTTTGCCATCAGAATTTGCTGGCCTAGCAGTTGCCAGTGACATTTCGACGAAGCCAACTTGTCACTTAACCAGTTCAGCTGCTGCTGCCCCATTAACGAGCGATCTGCGGCGATATCGGCTTGAAATTTCGCCGACGCAAACTGACCTGTTTTGGCATCGAAATAATTTTTATAATCAAGCTGCTCGTCACGTGCAATGATGCGGGTATCCAATAGGTGCAGGCTTAATAACTGACCAAAATCGAAACTGCGATAAATCTGTGCACTCCCCTCGCCCTGCGGTGGGCGGATAGGCAACCATTCATAATAAGCTCGGACTGCAGCCATCCGCCGGACTAAAAAATCACCTTCAGTTTCGCTCTGATGATTTTCTGCACCATTTCGCCAGGTGTCGTTGGCAATTTCATGGTCATCCCATACTAAGTACCAAGGGGCAGCCGCATGCAATTGTTGCAGCCCGGCATCCGTTCGATACAGCGCATAACGTTTACGATAATCATCCAAACTAAGAATTTCCGCCGCGTTGTCTGAGGCAAAAGTGCGACCTATTTCTACTGATTTTTCAGTCGCATAACCATCAGCCGCATACTCGTAGATGTAATCGCCAAGATGGATCACCGCATCGATTTCAGGGTGCAAGGCAGCCTCACGATAGACGTTAAAATAGCCTGCGGGATAATTGGAGCAGGAAAAGACCGCAAGTTTCAACGCCGATAATTGCGCGGCGGCCAAGGTCCGGGTTTTACCGATGGTGCTTTGGGTATCTGCGCCGAGGAAGCGGTAATAATACTGAAGACCTGGACTCAGTTGTTGCACGTCAATCTTGACGGTAAAGTCACGCTCCGCTGAAGTGGTCACTTCACCTGAACGGACTAGTTGCTTAAAGGCTGGATCGAGCGCCATTTGCCAGCCTAAAGTAACTTCCCGCACACCTGCGGTTATCGGTTGCGCCCGGGTCCATAAGATCACGGCTTCCTGTGTCGCATCCCCACTGGCAACGCCATGGCTAAACTGAAGGTGACTCAAACGCCGGCTGTCGAAATCAGCGGCACAACCTGTCAATAATGAAGACACACTTGAAACAGCTAAGGCAGCCACTGTCAGTTTTAAAAAATCACGGCGAGAAAAACGTTCCATTAGTAACCCCTTATTAATTTGCAACAAGGGTAAAACTGAATTATTTCAAACAGGTTTCTATTTAGTTACTTTTCTAATTTCCAACTTTCAAACCGCTAGCTCAGGCGCAAGGCGATGTTGCGGTGAGACAAAAATAAGCAGTCAGCACCAACAAATTCTGGCAGCGGCTATGACGCTAAATCTGACCGTGAGACGTCAAGGCTTAAACCGTCAGAAGCAACATTTGGAAATACAACCGCAACCTGCAAGCCATTGGTGGTTGCTGCAATACGTAAAGTCGCGTGATGTAATAAGCTGATTTGTTTGACTATAGATAGACCAAGGCCAGCCCCTTCAATTTGTTGATGTTCTGGGCTTCGATAAAAACGGTCCGACAGCCGATGCCATTGACTATTCAAGGGTTGCACGACCTCATTCTCAAATGACACCACTGTATGCTCAGCATTTTTGTGGGCTGTAACATGTACCGTTGATTCTAGTGGTGCATATTTGGTCGCATTATCGAGCAAGTTTCGAAATACAATTTGCAGCAATGTCCGATCCCCTGAAAGACAAAGCGTTTCGGGAACATCGACAATAAAATGAACACGTTCCAGTTGACTCGCTGGAATCAGACTGAAACTATATTCAATCACTTCTGCAATATTGACGATGGAGGTGGTCACACTCAACTGCCGATCAATACGCGCCAGTGCCATCAGTTGATTCACCA
>JAHJNE010000647.1 GCA_018820995.1 Gammaproteobacteria bacterium
CGAACCCAATGATATTTACTCACTGCTTGATGTCGGTATTCGTTACAACGGTCAATTGGTTGGGGTGTTTTGTTGTGAACAAGTGGGTGATGTAATGCAGTGGAACCAATCGCAAAAATCCTATTTAGAGCAAGCTGGAAAGCTCATTACCTTCGCTTTAAAACCTTATTTACAGCAGAAGTTCGCTGCTTTATTTTAACGACAGAATTGAATGCTGCTGAGTAATAGGTAAGGTGCGCTGTTGCAGATTAAAATGAATCGTTATTGCCGGCTATAGACTCTTTTTTTGCTGCTAAACAGGCTGTGTTCTGACTTGGCAACTCCGGACGGGCTTTATTGTAAACCAAGCGCGCCTTGCTTAGATAAACAAGCCAGAGCGGCGCTTTATCGCAGCTCTGGTTTAAGGTACTTACCTCGATCAAGCGTGTGAGTTGTTGCGCGCAGTGGTCTTTTTTTGCCATAGATTGCCCGTCACAGCCCAAACGATACAACCGCCCCAGGCAATAAACGACATGCCCGCAGGTACATTGGCTAAGGCAATCAATTTCAGCTGGCGACGGTTAAAAAACACCGCGAGGATGGTCGGTAAAAACCAAATGACCAAAAATAACGGCACAAACCATAACCAAAATCCAAACCCTTGTTGTTGAAGCTGTTCGATGATGTCTTGCATAGGTATGTTCCTCTTTAAGTTGTCCTACAGTTGATGTCGATATGAGTTTATGTAAGCGAACGGATTCAAATGGCAAAAAAGTGATGTGTGGTAAAAAACGGGGTTAAACGGTTAGAGGGCCTGTTGGAATGTGCAGTGGGTTTAGTCTGAAGTCTGTAATTTATGCCAATATTACCGGCGCGGAATGATGACAGACTCCGCCTGGTATTTTCGATATCATCGGACTACTGTAACGTGTCAGTGTCACTTAAATCACAGGTACTTAACTTTATCTTTAAGGGCCTTAATATCATCTCGCAAATCAAGGTTGCATAGACCAAAAGCAACAGATTGATCGAATAGGCACGATGAATATCCTTTGGTGCTTTGAAATCTAAATTGCCATGAATAGCGACCATCCCAATAAAAAAGGCCACTATTGCGCCGCCGTAACAAAATCGTATTTGGCTTTGATAGATGTTGGCTAGATATTTTGCTGGATTTCCGCCGGCTATTTGCTGGCTAAATAAGCATTTAAAACCAGTCATTGATTTTATTAAGCCATCGACACCAAAAGCAACAATGGTTGCAGCGGATATAAATGCGATTAAAAAAATCAGACCATAGCCATCTGTGAAAAGTGCGAAGCCGCCTGACAGCAGCATGAGCATCGTTACCGCTAGGGCGATGATCATGAAGCCTATCAAACTATGAATGATAGTTTTTCTGGTTATATTAAATGAAAGTTCGTTTGACGAAGCACGCAGTAGAGCAGGTGATAGTTCAAGCGCAGATGCAATCGCTAATAAAGATTCGCTGGAAGCCTGGGCGTCAGATTCAATACGCTGAATGGTGCGCAACGATAAACCTGAGGATTTCGCCAGTAAGTCTTGCGACCAACCTTTGTCCTGTCGAATTTGTTTCAGCTTTTGAGAATTTAATATCACGGGGTTACTCCATAGCAGGGGCAATCGTCACTTAACATCATGCAAATAACTGTAGATAGGAGCGAGAAATATCTGACGTCATTTGGCCGACAGAATCTGACAATCCTTCATAACCAATAGGTTATAGAGGTGATTCTCTTGGGCGTCCCGATGCAGGATGTAAGTAAAACACATCATTAGATCAGACGAGAGCTGTTCTGGCAGTTCCTAAATTGAACTGCTACTTAAACGAAACCTCATTTCGAAAACTTACTATGCAGGTTCAAATGATGTTTGCCGACTGACTGCCTTCGCATCGTTGTTATTCTTTTTAAAAAGTACCAAAGGTTTGTTTTAGCGATTGCATCTGCCGGCGGCTGACTTCGATTTCTGAGCCATCTTGTAAAATGGCCAACATGGTGCCGCTGGCCATGCCGGGTTCCAGTTGTTTAATCGCATCTAGCCGCACGATATCGGCGCGACTGGCTTTGAAGAAATATTGGGGGTCGAGCCGGCTTTCAATTTTGGAAAGTGAGCTGTGCAGGTAACTTTTACCAAAACTGCTGTAGACCGCAGTGTGGTTGCCAATACTTTCAAACCGGCTAATTTCATTCAGTCGCACGATGCGGTTTACTTCACCAAATTTCAGCAACAAACCATGTTGATCCGGTAAAAAGTTCTCTTGGGGTGCTGGTGCGGTGCTTGCTTGTTCGTCATGCCGATAGCGCTGTAAAGTCTTTGCCAAACGGCTCGGATCCAAAGGTTTAACCAGATAATCCAGTGCGTTGAGGGCAAAAGCGTCCAGCGCAAAACTATTAAAAGCGGTGCAAAAGACAAACTGCAGCGAACTGTTGAGGCTGGCGGCAAGTTCAAGCCCAGACACTTCCGGCATTTGAATGTCTAAAAACACCAGATCCACCTGCAGCTGGTCCAATAACTCACGTGCTTCGGCGGCGCTGGCGGCTTCCCCGACAATCTCAATCTGCGGATGCACACTTAATAAACGTTTTAACTCGGCCCGCGCCAAGCGTTCATCGTCAACAATCAATGTTTTAATCATACTGCAGCTCCAGCGTCACGATAAACTGCCCCAACATCTGTTTGGGCTCAGTGGTATTGGTGGTTAAGGTATTATTTCCGGGCATCAGTGCTAAGCGTTGCCGCACATTGGCAAGGCCGGTTTGGGTACCGCCTTGCTGACTTTGATGACGATAGCTGTTTTGAATTTGCAGTTGCCAGCGATCCGCTGACAATTGCAAACTACTGATCCGCAGCAGACCCGGTTGCTGATTTGGGCTAATGCCATGTTTAATCGCATTTTCGACCAGCGTTAATAAACTAAGGGTTGGAATTTGCTGTTGCCACAGTTGCTCGGCAAAATCGAGTTGCACTTGCAAACGCTGCTCTAGCCGCACTTGTTCAATCGCCAAATAACGCTGCGCAATCTGCCATTCTTCTTGCAAACTGGAGATCGGCCGTAAATGAGCATGTAAGTGGGTGCGAAAAAGCTCCGATAATTGCGTGACAGTTTCAGCCGCTTTATCTTGGTCCTCGTAAATAAGTGCTCTGATGCTATTGAATGCATTAAATAAAAAGTGTGGACTAAGCTGATTAGTCAGTTGCTGTAACTGTGTTTGCTGCATTTGGATTTGCATCTGCTTTTTGCTTTTAATGCTCTGCCACATCACGTAAATCAGCGACCAGACAGCGAATGTCATTGCTTGATTAAAGCCCCCCAGCAGGATCATGTTATTGCCATCGAGCCGCATCTGATGTTTACCTTGCGGGGAAGAGAAAATCAATTCAGTAATATCGGTGACCTGCAACCACTCAATTTTGCCAAGGCTGACCGATAGCAACATCCCAAGCACGCCAATTACATAAAGCCACAACAACAACTGCACTAATTCCCAGCCAAAGCGACCGAGTGGAATAAAGTGTAGTTTCAGGTAAGGACGGATTAAAAAATGGCAAAATATGAGCATCAGACCGCTGTCTAGGACACTGCGAATGCCGAATTTCAGCGTATTATCTGCCATTTGTGTTGTATACAATGACTGCGACACCATCCAGTGCGTGGTAAAACCAATCAACAAGGCTACCAGCATCGCAATTTTGTATTCGCGACTACACTGAAAACTAATGTGCCAGTAGGGCAGCCATTGCTGCCATACCTTTGGCTTTGGGGTAAGTTGCTGTTTCATCAAAGGTAAACTTTACTCATACCGTAGTGCATCAATAGGTTGTAGCCGGGCTGCTTTGACGGCTGGCGCTAAGCCAAACAC
>JAHJNE010000648.1 GCA_018820995.1 Gammaproteobacteria bacterium
ACGAAAGGATATTGCCATATCCATCGTTTTTAATTTCCATCAGTGCCGAACCAGACCAATGCATTGCAGGGCCACCGTTTTTGTCAAAAAATGAGATTTTTTTCGCCCCCCCTGGCAAGTTTTCCTGAATTTCGCCGGACGTATTCGATGGGCCTATCGCCGGCTGTCCTTTGTCGTCATAAATTTCCCAGCGGGAAAATAGTTCCTGAGCATCGTAATAATAAGCGTATTGCGAGGCACCGGATTTGGAAGCTAAGAGTTTTAAATCCGAATCAAGATTCTGCATCAGCCGCAAATGTCCTTCACTATCAAACACCAGCCGGATTCGCTGAAATTCAAAACCAGGTCGATGGACTTTTAACTCAGCGGTTTGAGAAAATCGCTCCTCAATCACACTGCCGTCGAATTGATGTTGCCAGCGGTAATTGGCGATGCCCCAACTATTTTCTACGGGTTGTCCGGCACGGTCGAGAAATTCCATTTTTAGATAACGACCCCGCTGATCTTTCTGGTAAATTTTTTGCCACACCTTGCCCCAACCAGTGATCTGATTGCAGTTTTGATTGTAAAACTCATGGATTTCCCGCTGGTCTTGATAGCGGATTTTGGTGTGTATGGAATGGATGTACATCGAGTCAAAGAAGTGGCCCAAGGCTTTAAATTGGGTACCTTGCCGAGTTTGAATATCGACGACGCGGTTTTGCGCATCATACCCAACCTGGATATGCACACGCTTCAGCGCATCTTCTTTCGTTAGCGGTGTCGCGAACTTATAAGGTTGAATCGGTGATTCCCAGAACGGAAACTCAGCAAAATAGGCAGTGCGATAAACTTCGCTGTGCGCCTGTAACGACACACACAATAGAAAAATCAGTAAAAAACGCATAAGTCATCTCCGTCAATGACATTGATTGAACATGCTGTAGGCTGTGAAAAACCTATCACCATCCAGGTACAATTGATTTTCATGACGCTTGATGTTGATGAAATTTCACAACTAAATTCCCCACAACCTCAACGTCAGCAACGCTGCAAAACAGCAATCTTACCGGTGCTACTTCGTCACATCTGGAATGACAAATGATCGGGTACTCGGATTGGCCATGTCGGTTTTGACCCAGCGGTCAAACATTGGATTTAAAAACTGCATTGCGCTTTGGGTGCCTGCTTCCATACCAAATATCGTCAGCGTGAGCCATGGCACATTAGGATTGTCTTCTTTCTTATGCAGGCTAATAAAGGCCGTTGTACTGTTACTGCCCTTACAGCGCGAATCGCCGCCAACCTTTGCCCCTGCATTCATCGCGCGCATCACGGTTTGTGCCATTTCGAGGTCACTTTGCCATTTCTTCTTGCCTAATGTCGCTGCCACCTGAGTCACCACATCATCCGACACCATGGTATTGGCCTGCACCGAATAACCCGGCCCTGAAGTACTGCCTTTAGCACCTGCTACTTCGCTTCCGCTAAAGGTTTGCGGCTGGTTAAATTCTTTAAAACTAAGCAATGCATATTGTTGTTGCGCCGGTTCAAACGGTGAATTGCGGTCGCTAATTGTCGCCAGCACTGCCGACAGGCTGGCATCCTGTTCCAGCATTGCTGCAGCTTTTGCCCTTGCCCCTTCATTGCTGGCTGCTTGCACGATAACCACGCCTTTGCCCGGCAGGACTTGTGCAATGCCGTAAACCATATAGGAGCAAGACGCACCCGCCACAGCAATAGTGCCTGTGGTTTCGTTCATTGCAGCAACCGACCAGGTTGCTTGTGCTTTGCCCGCTAAGAGCGATAAAAATAAAAGACTGATTGTTGTTACAAAATAAGGTTTCATTATTATTCTCATCTTAAAACCCGGGAGAGCTGATTGCGGCTCAACGGTACAATATCTGTATTTCATCAGGCGATAGAACAGTTGTTACGGAAAATGTCTTATATGATTTCATCAATACAAAACAAAATCTTAACAATTACTTCCTCACATCATACTCGCTCTAAACCTGTCATGTACAACATGCGCCGGAATGACAAGACGACCGTACCTTTGTACAAAATCGTCTGTTAGCAAACCTAGCTGCTAGTCATAAAACTTCTGCTATTGCCCAGCTTATTTCGCGCTACTGGCCAGTGTTAAGGCGTGCGCCATTGCCGCATCAGCCGTCATCATAATGTTAGGTTTGATCCCCTGACCTTCAATTCTGCCGGTATGAGCGCCGTAGTAATCGGCAATGGGCAACGACAGCTGCAAACCTTGCGGCAAATCGTAGAGCTTTTGCGAAAGCATTTCGCCGGCAGTTTGTTCACCGATAACCGTAGCCCGACCCGATGCCAACAAAGCGTCGGTCGCTAATTCAGCCGCGCTGGCAGTACGCTTACTGGTCAGCACATAAACCTCACCGGCAAAGTGCGGTACTGTCGGTTCAAATTGGATGCGGGTGACGTCATTGTTTTGGACATCGCGCCAAAAGGTCTTAACAGACCAACCTTGCCAAGGGGTTAATCCAGCAATAGTTGCCTGATCTGGGAGCCGTTGATGAGCGATGGTCCAACGTTGTGACAAAAAGAACCCTGCGTCGAGTTTAGAACTGACAACATGGCTCAGTAGTGGCCTTACGGCGAAAGCGCCCCCTTCGTTATTACGCAAATCGATTATCAGTGCTTTGGCTTTTCGATCAGTCATGGTTTGATAAGCGGCATCAATCTGGCTAATTGTATCCAGACCCATCATGGTATTGACCGTCAGCACAGCGACATCACCCTGCCAGCTCAGAATGGCGCCTTTGCCACCGGCGTTCATTGCATCAAAATAGTCGGTCATTTGTTCTGCACTATGTTTTGCAACAGCAAGCTGAACATGCGAGAACGGCCCATGTTTCCAAATCTGGTTAAAACCTTCGACAAACTCTGACTGCGTCTTGGCCTGCTGCGCCAGTTGCAAAACGTCACGCTGTATTTTTTGATAGGCCGGAGTTACGAGCACACTGCGATCATAAACATAGGTCTTCATGGTGTTGCTGATATCGGCGGCAGAAGCCACGAGATCGATGGGGGCTTTGGTATCGCCCGTTTGTGCAGAACTGTTAAAGACGGTGCTAGCAACGAGAAATGCTAGACCTAGACGTTGGATTGATACTTTCATTGGCGGTCTCTGATGAGTTATAGGAATTAACACCATACAAACTTATCAAGCACAGAACGCCCTCGATCAGCATAATGGACGTCCATTTTCAGGATAGTGGACTTCGAAAACGCATCCTCCCGCTGCACTGAGGCGTACTTCGCGACAAAATACACTTCCCGATACATATCTACACTTTTCAGCAAGACGCCAATCACCTAGGATAAGCCTAGTGTCGTTTAACTCGATTTTATCGAAAGCCAAAGCATCGAACTCATGCATATCATCATTCCCGGCTTGCAAGCCATGATCGCCTTCCAATGTATGCTTTTTGCGCTCTACCTGATCCTCGATCGGAAACTGGGAGTTATCGCAAACCGTATCAATCTAGGCCTATTGCTGGTGTTGGCCACGCATATGGTGTTCAACCTTTTTAATCAACACCTCACCGTGGGAAGCTTGCCAGATCTGGCATTTGGCTTTGGCATGTTCTACGGACCACTAACTTATTTCTATGTACGAGCACTTATTTATAAAGACTTTGCCTGGCGTGCGCCTTACTGGCTGCATTTCCTGCCGGGGTTGTTGTTGAGTGTTATCCCTTTATGGCTGCATACATCGACCTTACTGGGAGCATCACTGATTTTCACCAGCATGGCGATTTATCTGGCACTTTCTTACATCAGCCTTTGGCGTTTTCAGCGGGTTTTATTGCACACTCAGTCGGCGCTCGATCGCATCGCGATGAAATGGGCAGGCAAAATATTACTGCTGAACGCGGCAGGCCTTTTCTTCAATATTGTCAGCGTTGGCCGTTATGTGATGTTTAAAGCCGGACAATATTCGATTGGTAGCAGCAATGAACTTGGTGACTGGGCGGAAGTGAGTCTGTTTTTGACCTTGCTGATCATGGTCAACGCTTTTATCTTTAAAGGTTTATTGCAACCCGAACTTTTTGAGGGTATCACACCCGAAGACGAAGCCATCACCGCCCAAAGCATGAACGCATCGCCAGTCACCGAAATTGACAGCGAACGCCAACTTCAAATCAAAGCGGCACTAATGTCGCATATGCAGCGCAATAAGCCCTATCTTGATCCGCTCTTTAGTTTGCAAAGTCTGGGAAGGCAATTAGGCGAACCACCTCGTTATGTGTCGCAAGTAATTAACGGGCATTTACAGATGAATTTTTCCGATTTTGTAAATAGTTACCGCATCAACGATGTGAAACATCATCTGCAAGATCCACAAGAGAACAGAACGATTCTGGATATTATTTATGCTTGCGGATTTAGCACAAAATCGAACTTTAATCGGGCGTTTAAGCAACAGGAAGGTATTACTCCCAGTGAATATCGTCGCACACAGCAACAGTCGAGCGACAAAATCAACTAACAAACGTTTATTGCCGTGTTGTCTGTACAAAATTCTATTTGCGACTATCCGGCAAAAACAACCCGATTCCTTCCGTTCTGTTTTGCCTGATACATAGCCCCATCCGCAGCCCGTAGCGCGGTTTCGGCCGAAGTATCGGCAAGCTTTGCCACTGCGCCGCCAAAACTTGCCGTCACTTTACCGACTACTGGCACCAGACACGAAGCCAAATCCGCACAGAGTTTTTCGGCAAACACCTTCGCCCCCTCCTCGTCGGCCAGTGGCAAGATCACGATAAATTCTTCGCCGCCGTACCGAGCGACAAAGTCTGTTGCCCGCATGTTATTTTGCAGCCTTTCTGCCACAAATTTCAGCACATCATCGCCAATTTGATGACCAAAGGTATCGTTAATTTTCTTGAAG
>JAHJNE010000649.1 GCA_018820995.1 Gammaproteobacteria bacterium
CCTCGCCATTAAAGTTACGCTCATGCGCCGCCATCGCTGGGATCAGCGTTAAAGCAACCACCAACGACGCCAGTAAGGCGTAAGTGACAGTTAAAGCTTGATCCTTAAATAACTGACCGGCAATACCATCAATAAATACCAGCGGGAAAAACACGGCAACAGTGGTCAAGGTTGAAGCGGTAATCGCCATCGACACTTCACTGGCACCTTTTTTCGCCGCTTCCATCGCCGAATAACCTTGCTCTTTGTAGCGGGAAATATTTTCCAGAACCACGATCGCGTTATCCACCAGCATACCAATAGCCAAAGCAATACCGCCAAGACTCATAATATTCAGGCTAATATCCTGGGCATACATCAGATTAAAAGTGGCAATAATCGACAGTGGAATTGAAATCGAGATGACTAAAGTCGTCCAAACATTACGCAAGAATAAATACAGCACTAACATTGCCAGCAAACCGCCAGAAATGGCTGCCGATTTCACTTCAGAAATCGCATCGCTGATAAAGGTAGATTGGTCATACACCAGTTTTAAGTCGTAACCTGCCGGCAGATTTTTTTGCAATTCTTCCAGTTTAGCCACCACAGTTTTCGCAACTTGTACCGTGTTGGCATCCCCTTCTTTATATAAAGCAATTTCAATCGCTTCGCGGCCATCGACATAGGTAATGCTCTGGCGATCGACAAAGGCGTCTTTGACTTCGGCAATATCACTTAACCGAATATGGCTGCCATTGACGGTCGCGATATACAGATTCCGCATTTCATCAAGGGTATTAAATTGGTTGATTGTTCTGACCAGGTAGTCATTTGCAGCAGTTTCCAAACGGCCACCGGCTTGGTTTATGTTCTGCGCTTTTAGGCGGTCATTGACGGCGCTGATATCCAGATTCAGTTGCGACAGTTTCTCGTTGTCCACCAGCACCTGAATTTCCTGCGTCAAACCACCGTCCGGACGCACGGCAGCCACACCAGTCAACGCTTCTAATTTGCGGCGTAACTCTTCATCGGCATAAGTACGAAGCGCGACTTGTTGCGACTGCGACAACGCCTGTGGCGACGAAATCGATTCTTTGCCGTCCGCCGCAATTTTCCCGTCGTTACGACTCAGAGCCAATCGAACAATCGGATCAAGGTTTGGGTTAAAACGCAGTAACAGTGGTTTTTTCACATCCAGTGGCAGCAGCAACACGTCTAATTTTTCGCGAACTTCAAGACCGGCCAGATCCATATCTGTGCCCCACTCGAATTCCATAATTACATCTGAACGTCCTGAGCGCGATACCGACTCAACTTTGCGGATCCCTTTGACAATACCGACACTTTCTTCAATCGGTTTGCTGACCAATTGCTCTACTTCGGCTGGGGCGGCACCCAAATAATCGGTGCGGATCGTGAGCGTCGGGTAGGACAAATCAGGTAGCAGGTTAACTGCAAGCCTAGCCATAGCCACCAGGCCAAACAACATAATACCAAGCGTGAACATCCAGATGGTGACGGGACGGGCCACCGCCAAATTGACCAGTTTCATCGTTTTCTTCCTGTAGTTTTTATTGTGGGATCAAGCGCCCGGTTCGAACACTGGGCGCTTGCTGAAAAAGTAGGTTAGCTTTTTACGTTGACGATATTGACTGTACTTTGATCTTTCAGACTAGCCTGACCGGCAGTCACCACCTGATCGCCTTCTGCCAGACCGTCAATCACTTCAATCGCTACATCTGATTCATAACCAGTTTTGACCAGCTTACGGCTCACTTTACCTTCATTCACAACAAAAACTGACGTTGTGTTGTCCATCGCCAGTACCGCCCTTTTTGGCACTAACAGCGCATCTGCTTTGGCGTCATATTGCAATTCAACTTGCGCAAACATACCCGCTTTTAACACTAAATCATTGTTATCAATACCGATGGTGACACGAGCTGTACCTGAGGTTGCATCAACAACCGGAGAGATCCGGACAATTTGTGCTTGTTGCACCGGCATACCGGCAAAATTAAGAAAAGCGGTCTGGCCGACTTTAGCGCGCTGTAATTGATGCTCGGGCAAATTGATGACCGCTTCCAGTCGTTGCTGTGAAACAACATGGAACAACGCTTTAGATGAGTATTCAGTGATCAACTGGCCAACTTTGACATAACGACGGGCAATGACGCCAGATATCGGTGCGCGAATTTCAGTATCACGCAATGATAACTCCTGCATTTCTACGGCAGCAGTCATTGATTCTAATTGCCATTTTAATTTGTCATAGACATCAGCGCTTACAAGTTTCCGCTGATACATTTTTTCCATCCGACCCATTTCACTTTTTAACTGCCCTAATTCGGCTTTGCCCTGGGCCAATTGGATACGTTGACGTTCGGTATCTAAAGTCGCCAACACCTGACCGGCAACCACGTGATCTCCTTCTTCGACCAGGACAGTTTTAACCAAACCCGTTGCTTTGCTGTTTACCTCAGCATCTGCCTTGGCTTCCAACGTGGAGGTAGTGCGGTAGGTGCTGCTGATAGCCCCACGTTCGACGGTGCTGGCTTCAACCGGAATACTGACCACCACATCTTTTTTCTCAGTATCAGGGCTGCCAGAAGCAGATTCACAACCTGACAATAATAAAACAGATGCAAATAATGACACACTGATGGCACTGGCTAATTTAGATGGGGTTTTCATATATCGATCCTTGGCTGTTAGGCAATTTTAAACTTTACTGTGGTTGATATAGCATCTGGCATGCCATCCTTTCATCAACATATTTTATTCTTTTAAATCATTAAGATAAATCAGTTAACTCTACCTAGAGTGCAACAAGATATTTCAACGCATTAGTGAAAATCACTATCTATTAGTGATTTAGCGCAATATCGCAGCACGATCAATCACATATTTCACGAGTTTTAGTGCATGTACTCTAAGTAAAACAGGCTCTATACTGCGCGACCTCAGGTCTGACCACAAACCACAATACAGATCTGCAACCGGAACTCTTAACCCTCAGGAATTCATATGTTAAAACTATCGTCTGTTGCAGTGGCGATTGTCTGTCTGCTTCACACCGGTCTTGCGCACGCCGAAGGCTACAAACTTTATGAACAATCTGTCAGTAGTATGGGCAATGCCTATGCTGGCCGTGGTGCACAAATTACCGATGCCAGTTTGGTTTATTCGAACCCAGCCGCGTTAAGCCAACTGACCACGGCACAATGGTCCGGCGGCCTGAATGTGATAGATGCTGATACCCGCTATTCGGATGTCGCTGCAACCAGCGCCAACGGTGCACCTGTGGTTGGTCGCAATAATGGTAAAAATAGTTTACTTGAAGTGATCCCTTTTGCATTTTATGCCGACTCTTTGAATGACAAAGTCAGTTATGGCGTTGGTTTTTATGTTCCGTTCGGATTATCCAGCGACTATGACAATGACTGGAGCGGTCGTTATTTCGCCGACGAAACAACGATCCAAGTGCTGGCGCTGCAAGGCTCTGTGGCTTACCAACTAGCACCGAACTGGTCTATAGGTCTGGGATTGAACCTGAATCGCGCTGAAGGCAAATTGTCCAAATACAAAGATCACAACGGCCTTTGTGAAACTGGCAGCAAAATTAATGCTATTTATCAGAGTGATGTGTACAACGCGACATATTGTGACAGTCATTACGAAGTCTCTGGTGACGATCTGGCAGCGGGTTACAGTGTAGGGCTGCATGGAACCCCCTTGAATAACCTCAAAGTTGCATTGGTTTATCATTCAGAATTGAAATTCAACTTGCAGGGAAATTCGGATATCACCAATACGCCAATCACCGGCGCCAATGTTGCGGGTTCAGCGAACTTTATCGTGGTCGCACCACAGCTACCGGCGATTGATAAGTCGACCGGTAAGCTCGCTGCACAGCCGATGCTGACTGAAGCCAGCCAACTGGCATTAACGACACCGGCGAATTTAATGTTGAGTGTCGACCACCAATTAAATCCTGATTGGTCTTGGCAAGCGAGTATCAATTGGACAGGCTGGAGCACGTTTAAGCATATTGAAATCATTAGTGACGATGCCAAACCGTCAATATCGCTTTCGACTAGCCTCGCGCAAAATCTGGCTAAACCAGGCTACATCGGATACATCCCGGAATACTGGCATGACACTTGGTCGGCCGCACTGGGTCTAACCTGGCAAAATCGTCCGGATCTTCAACTTAAAACCGGTTTTGCCTACGATGAAAATCCAATCGCTCGAAGCCACAAAACAGCCAGAGTGCCAACAGCCGATCGGTTATGGTGGACAATGGGCGCAAACTGGACCCTTAACCCACACTGGACGGTCGATGTTGCCTACGGCTACATGTGGATGAATGCGTTGTCTATCAACGAGTTCGAGTATAACGCCAACGACCAGCGCATCTATCGTTCAAACTTAACCGCAACCTTTAAAAACCATGCTCAGGTATTGGGTATGCAGCTGAATTATCGGTATTAATGGCAATTAAAGTTCTCAAGAAATCCACTGCTTAACGTAGTGGTAGCCTTACAAAGTAGTTGCGACGTAATGTCGCAACTACTTCATTATTTCACTACTTCAATACTTCCATACTTCGTTTCGACTAACGTGTTTCTACTGTCAAATCACCGCTCACCGTCGACATGTCAATACTGCCATCCCCTTTGCCGGTGCTGAACTCAAGACTACGACGTGGACCATATTTTGATTTATCGGCTTTTTGTGAAGTGATTTTGTTTTGAATATCGCCACCAGCACTGGCATGTAGTTGAAACCTGGCACTGATATTAGGCTCAAGTTTTAAGGTGGTCGAGCCACTGACCGTACTGGTACTAATCCGTGGTGCTAAGCTACCTTTTAAGTCAGCCTTAATTTCGCCATTGACGGCACTAAATTCTAAACGCTCGGTACCTTCAAGTATCAGATCCGCTTCGCCATTAACGACAGACACCTCAACTTCAGTGGCTTTGCTTTGTGATTTAATTTCTCCATTCACAGATTCAACCGTCAAGCGACCACTAGATCCTTTGTCATCAATTTCACCATTGACGGTATTCAAGACAATTCGTCCAGAGTTATCAATACTGTCAATTTCGCCATTAACGGTTTCGAGGAACACATCATTTTTTAATTGCCGACCAATGACCTTCCCATTGACCGTTGTAAGCTTACTCCCCCCTTCCACGCCAGTTGCCGTGACGTTAGAATTCACCCCAGTGAATTCAATCTGACTACCAATAGGCACTTCAATTTGCAGCATCGAGCCATCTTTGTCGCCATTGTCGTTCCAGCCGCCATAATTCACCCGCGGCGTTTTGACTTTAAAACGGGTAAAACCATCCTTTGAAATCAATTCAAAGCCGTCGGCTTTTTCATCAAGTTTCCCTTTAACACTAAAAACATTCTTTTTGACCGCAACAATCTCTACATTGCCACGCATATTTTCAATCGAAATTTTTTCGTTGGCCTGAACGTCTCGAAGTTCGTTGATTTGCTCTGCCGCAAAGGCCACTGGTGAAATACAGATGGCACTGAGCAGCACCAGCATTAAACGATTTGGAATCAATGTATTCATGGTCATTCTCCTGATTAAGTCCGATCCGCAAGGACCACTTTTTGTAAATATGCTAATTCTTGTTTCTGTAAATGAGCCAGTTGCCGCAACAAACCAGGTTCATCTGGTTGATATTGCAAAGCAAGTAGCACCAAACTCGTTGCCTGTTGCCAGATTTGCA
>JAHJNE010000650.1 GCA_018820995.1 Gammaproteobacteria bacterium
CAGCTGGGTATTTTGCTGCTGCTGATTTTCGCTTTGCAGCTGCAATTGCCGTCGTTGCTGCTGCAAATCAAACAGCTGTTGTTGTGCTTGTTGCTGCGATGCTTGTTGTTCAAGCAACTGCTGCTCGCTTTGCCAGACTAATTCAGCCAGCTCTTCAGATTGCTGAGCGCATAATTCGGCATCCGGCTGCTGCTCCAGCAATTGCTGCTGTAACTCTTCCAGTTGCGCCTGCTCTTGCGCCATCTGTTCCAAGCCATGTTGCAGACTAAGTTTTAAATTGCGCTCATCATCAATCAGGCTTTGCTTGCGCTGGCGTTGATGCAACAATTGCTGTTCTAAGGCGCTGATATCGGCGCCTAGTTGATAGTATTTTTGCTGACTGGCAGCGACCACTTCGCGGGCCGTTTCCAGCTGCTGCTTATATTCGGTTAGAATGCGGAAGTCACCACTGCCTTGCGCCTGGTACTGCGCTAAATCTAGTTCCAGCGCGGCCAGTATCTGTTCGGCTTGTTGCAAATGTTCATGGTAAAACAACCATTTTAAACAGGTCAGCTCGGCCTTATACCGTCGCTCACTGGCTTTGAGTTCTTTGTAACGCTCGGCAACCACGGCCTGACGTTTGAGTTTATCGAGGTTCTTCCCCAGCTCTTCACGTACATCGGCTAAACGGTCGAGGTTGTCGCGGGTATGTTTAATCCGGGTTTCGGTTTCGCGGCGACGTTCTTTATATTTGGAAATACCGGCCGCTTCTTCCAGAAATACCCGTAGCTCTTGCGGTCTGGATTCAATCAGTTTGGAAATCATGCCTTGTTCGATAATGGCATAACTGCGTGGACCCAAGCCGGTGCCTAAAAAGATATCGGTAATATCACGGCGACGACACTTGGTGCCATTGAGGAAATAATGCGATTGCGCGTCCCGGGTTACTAGGCGTTTTAACGAAATTTCGCTGCGATCAGCCAGACTGCCCTGCAACTTGCCCTGCGTATTTTCAAACACTAGTTCAACCGAGGCTTGCGACACCGGTTTGCGCTGGGTTGAGCCATTAAAAATAACATCGGTCATGGCATCGCCACGCAGGTTTTTGGCCGAACTTTCGCCCAGCACCCAGCGTACTGCATCAATCACATTAGATTTGCCACAACCATTGGGCCCAACTACGCAGGTCATTGCCGCCGGAAACGGCACCTGAGTCGGGTCGACAAATGATTTAAAACCGGCGAGTTTGATTTGTTTTAGACGCATGCCCTAGCTATATGAACGCTTTGTTCCGATACAGAATGTAACAAAATGACTTTGGGGTGTCACGGTAAAACTATTGCCGATCAGGGCTTTGCCTTCTAAGCTAGGCCAATTACCTTAAAAAGCGCTTGTTCTGAACTCAGTGTCAGACGATGGAGGCCATATGAAGTATTTTTTCCAGGGGTTGTCGTTATTAAGCACCAAAGGCTTACGCCGTTATGTGTTTATCCCACTGTCGATTAATTTGGTGTTATTTGCCATCGCCTTTTTTTATTTACTGCAACAAGTCGGCGGCTGGGTTGAATTTCTGATGGGATTTGTGCCTGAGTGGTTGTCGTTTTTATCTTATATTTTATGGCCGATGCTCATCCTCAGTAGTGTGCTGACGCTAGCGTTTACCTTTACCATGGTGGCGAACTTTATTGCCGCGCCATTTAATGCACTACTCAGTGAAAAGGTCGAATTGCATTTAAGTGGCCAAGCTTTACCCGAGCAAGGCGTGATGGGGTTTATCAAAGATGTGCCGCGAATGCTCGGCCGCGAATGGACGAAGTTTGTTTATTGTTTCCCGCGCGCACTGATATTTTTATTGGCTTTTTTCTTTATTCCGCTCGTTGGGCAGTTGATGTGGTTCTTGTTCACCAGCTGGATGATGGCAATTCAATACTGCGATTACGCCTACGATAACCATAAAGTGCCGTTTGATAAAATGCGTCAGCAATTGCGTTCAGATGTTACAGGCAGTTACGGCTTTGGCATGACGGTCGCCATCGCCAGTATGGTGCCATTTTTAAACCTGTTGGTAATGCCGATTGCGGTCTGTGGCGGCACCGCGATGTGGGTCGACAAATACCGTGGCAGCCATTATCCACGCTAAGATGTGTGTTGGCGGATCATTGATGATCAGCATAACCTGCTCACTACATCCGGATGTTTTTGACGAGAGCTATTTTGACCATTCATATTTTGTTATTGGAAGACGAAGCGACCATCGCAGATCCGCTGATCTATAGCCTGCAAGCCGAAGGTTTTCAGGTTTGTTGGGTGCAACTGGTGCAACAAGCCTTGGCGCAGTTCCAGCAAGCCGATTTACTCATTCTGGATGTGGGTCTGCCGGATGGCAATGGCTTTGAACTTTGTAAGCAAATTCGTCGCAGCAGTGAAGTGCCGGTGATTTTTTTAACCGCCCGCAGCAGTGAAATTGATCGGGTGGTCGGTCTGGAAATTGGCGCCGACGATTATGTAGTGAAGCCATTTAGCCCAAGAGAGCTGGTCGCTCGGGTGAAAACCATTTTAAAACGCAGTCAGCGCCAACAGACATTTTTGGCGCCAGCTGGCTCGGCGGCTGAAGCTGTTGCTAAATCGGCTTCAAACCCGGCAATCGACCACCAAGCCCAACCCCAACCCCAACCTTTGTGCCGCGGTGACTTTGCCCTTTATGCCAGCCAAGTCCAAATTCAATTGCTGCAACAGCCACTGTCCTTAACGGCACTGGAATATCGCCTGCTCAGTTATTTGCTGCAACACCCATTGATGGTGCTGAGCCGCGAACAATTGCTGCAAAGTTGTGGCGTGGCCGCTGAAGC
>JAHJNE010000651.1 GCA_018820995.1 Gammaproteobacteria bacterium
GTTGCCAGCAATTGATTCACCGCATCAGACAACGGCTGGTAAAAACCGGCTTCGAGAAAACGACGTCTGGCCTGGATCATGTCTGCACTATCACCTGGGTCTAGTGTTTTTTTTTGCTGGACCGGTAATAGATTAACGTAACCTTCTTTGGCGCGATCAAACTGATGGCGATTTGCGCACTGATAGCCAGAGGGCGAGCTTTGCAGCATTAGTTGGCACAGAGGGCATCGGTAGTGAGTCAGGGACATAGGCAATCAATTCGATTGGATACAAGGATCCGGATTATAGCCTGAACTGGCTTTCATGTGCTGTCCGTTAATCCAGCGTATGCGCGCCACCAGTGCTATTTAGTTCAGCAGCGAGTCCCACCAAAACGTTGGTCCAACCTTCAACGATTTTTTGCTGATGAGGTTGCCATTGGGCTGACATTTGATGGCGCAACGTCAGTTCACAACCAAATGGCATCGGCGTGATTAAAATCCGCACTAAATCGGGTTCTGGTGTGTCGCTGTCGGTACTAAAACTAAATAGCAGTTGTTGCGGCCGGTCTATCAGATGGTATTCACCTGAATGTAAAATATCGACACCATTGCGATGTTCAATCACTTTGTAGCGTCCACCGACCCGCGCGTCGATTTCAATTTGCTGCAACTTGCCTTGTGGTGTGGCAAACATCCAACGTCCGGCGCGGTGTTCGTCCAGCCAACAATCAAACACAGTACTGGCGTCAAATTCAAAACAATGGCTGACTTCCAGTAAAATTGTTTCATGCGGCATTGCAGACTCCATCTGACTTTGAGATACCGTTGGCGGTATGCGCAGGGAGCAGCAGGCACCCGACGCTGTTTAAGTGTAGTCAAGTTCACTACAAATCTGTGGCAGCATGTCGGTTTTGTGTGAAAATTGTGTGATTACTTGCGTTGCAGCAGATCCCATTTATTGCCGTAGAGATCCTGAAACACCACGACAGTGGCGTAACTTTCTTCGCGTGGTTGCTCCAGAAATTGGACCTTGGCGTCAAGCATACGCTGATAATCAGTCCAAAAATCATTGGTTTGTAAGAATAACCAAACCCGGCCGGCGCCTTGTTCACCGACCAGCGCTTGTTGTTGTGGTTTACTGGCTTTGGCGAGCAGGATCGCACTTTCACGACTGCCGCGAGGCGCCACGACGACCCAGCGTTTGTCGCCTTGTGGGGTATCTTCTGTTAATTCAAAGCCTAGTTTTTGGGTGTAAAATTCAATGGCCTGATCGTAATCGTCGACCAGAATGCTGACCAAGCTGAGATGTTGTGACATAGAGCCTCATGGATGTTGATACAAAAGAAACGGCGCAGCAAAGGTATTGCTAGCCAGAGCTATGCGTCAGCCTAATAGGCCTAAATCAATCGCCTTTAACACTGCTTTGGTGCGATCGCGAACCCCCAATTTACTGAGGATCGCCGAGACCTGGTTTTTCACCGTGCCTTCGGATTTAAACACCGCCGCGGCAATTTCGCGGTTACTGAAACCAGCCGCAAGTAATCGCAAAATTTCCAGCTCTTTGCCGGATAAAGCTTCAGCGTGGAGTTCTTCTGCGGTGGCATCGTCGGTTTTACGCTGTAAAAAAGACGCCAGAATTTTATCGGTAATAGCCGGTTGCAACAAGCTGCCGCCACCGTGCACGGTATGAATGGCATCTACTAATAGTTCAAGCGCGACATCTTTGAGCAAATAACCACGGGCGCCGGCCTGCATCGCCTGTAGCACCCTGTCGTTGTCATCAAAAGTCGTTAGGATAATCACCGGCACCGCGCTTTTTGCCTGATGTAGCAAATGCAAAGCGTCGATACCACTGACCTGAGGCATCTGAATATCCATCAGCACCACGTCGACCTGATGCTGTTGTACCAGTGCAACAATATCTGCACCATTGGCGGCTTGCGCAACCACGGTTAAATCGGTGGCGAGGCTCAGCAAGCTAACAATGCCTTGGCGGACTAACGTTTGATCATCAATGACGGCGACGCGGATCATGCTGCAACCTCCGTCAGTTCGACATCAATTTGCAGCGACTGTTGTGGTTTGCTTAGCAGCAATTTGCCATCAGCCTCTTCAATCCGTTCACGCATCCCTTGCAAACCGTTGCCTTCAGCCAGTGGCCAAACAGTGCAGTGGCCGTTGTCCTGATAACGTAAATTAATTTTTGACTGATGCCGCCAGACTTCAATAGTGGCTTCGGTCGCATCAGCATGGCGAATACTGTTAGTGAGCGCTTCCTGACAAACCCGGAATAGCAGCGCGGTGGAGAGGGGGTCAAGTTGCAGATCGCTGCTGATATTGCATTGCAGTTTTAACTGCGGGAAATTCTGTGCCAAGGCTCGACATTGGCTCGCCAAGTGTGGTTTTTGTGGCTCACGCAGTTGCGACACGCTATGACGAATGTCCTGCAGCAGTTGTTTGGCCAACTGATGACAATGTTGTAACTGCGGTCGATGGGTGGTGTCAGCCTGATACTCAGCGACTTGCAGCTGGATCACCAGTGCCGTCAGATGGTGACCTAAGCTATCGTGCAAATCACGGGCGATCCGCAAACGTTCGGTATCCGCGGCTTGTTCCGCCAGTTTGCCTTGTGCATCTAACAATTGTTGATGGGTGACGGCTAAAGCTTCCCGCGCCAAAGATTCAGAGCGGGCTTTACTCATGGCAAAAATGGCAAAAAACTGGAAGGTGCCGCAGGTGAGCAGCAACAGAAAATCACCTCGGTTGGGCTGGTCTAGCATGGAGACGACGGCGTGAGGTGCCAATGCCGGAATGACCATCCAGTACAACCAGCGTTCGCTGATAAACCATGGCAATAAGGCGACCCAGAGTACGGCAAGACCAGGCGTAAAACCGTCCTCGATAAGCGCAGCGTTAAGCGCTAACACCAACCACATACTGCCGAGTTGTAGCCATTGCCGCTGGGTAGATAACTCACGTTGAGAATTGAGAAACAGCCCGATAAACAGCACTAAGCTCACCACAATCAGCGGCGTTTGCCAGCTTTTCAACCCGTAGCTATGAACTGCAATGTTGATTTGAATATAACTAAAGGCTACCCAGGTAATGATGGCGGCCCAGTTTTCTTTGGCGAACCAGCTGCTGTGGGTTGGATTGGTGCTACGACCACGGTGTTTAAAAACAGTTTGCATAAAAGTAAAACAACAGAGTAAACAACAATGGTCGAAGTATGCCGCCTGATGTCTGGTGCGGCAATAGGCTGGAAGTCATTGTCACGATCATCTGGAGGGCAAGGCGCGGTTGTTGCTATACTGCGGTTTTCATCAGTAACGAGCACTTTATGCAGCAAGACCCTCAAAATGTAACACCAGACAACAGCAGCGAACTGGAATTGTGGTCGATGGACGAACTGTGTGACCACGCCTTTAGTATTTTTGAAGAGTTGGCGTCGGAAAATCTGACTGCTGCAGATTACGAGCTGTATCAGCAGCATTATGAAAGCCGTGCTTATGTTGATTTAGTGCCACCGGCAGCAGACTGGGTCGAGCTGATTCAGGCGGAATTAGAACCAGAACTGCATTTTGAAGCACTCATTGGTCTAAGTGGCGAGCAGGGCGGCGCGGATCTGGTACTAGCGCGGATCTTACTCAGCCGCGAAAAATATGATTCGTTGTGCCATGCGCAGTGGCGCGGACAATAGTCTGGATAGTCGTCGCTTTTGTCGTCGTCAGAACAATGGTTTAGCATCCAATGAGCCAATACCAGCTGATTTCTGCAGCACAGATGCCCGTTAGCCAATGGGCGGGCGGCTCCACCCGGCAACTGGCGATTTATCCGGCCGACGCCACTGTAGCAGCGCAAAATTTCCACTGGCGTTTTAGCAGCGCCACTGTGCTGCAAGATGGTGCTTTTACTGCCTTCCCCAAACATCAACGTTTGTTAGCATTGCGTCAAGGCGCTGGTTTTGTGCTGCGGGTTGATGATCA
>JAHJNE010000088.1 GCA_018820995.1 Gammaproteobacteria bacterium
CAATCCATCGGGTCGGTGTGGCCCTTGGCCAGCGCCATCAAGCAGGCAAAACGTATTGCAACCAGTAGACGAAATTCATCGCGTTGCTTAGGTGTGGTGTGAACTTTCGCTAGAATCATTTCCTTGTCCTCGGTAGTACCCATTGGGAATAAATCTCGAATGATTTATCAGTCGTTCATGGGCCAGATTGTAAAGCAGGGCATGTCGCTGATGGAATAAATATACCGATATGGTATCTGGCGGTCAATACCAAAATGGAATTATTATTTGTGTTGGTATATTCTTGCTCAAGAAATTAGTGCTGATATTTAGATGGGCCGTAATGAACGGGCAGTAAGTGGATAGATTTTGATGGTTTCAACAAGGCGAACAGCATTTATCAAGCTGAATATTGGAGGGAATGATCGCGGATATTGATCAATGTACCACTATTAAGTTGTCGGGCTCGCTAGCCAAAAGTTTGACCGTGAGCATAAGCGCTTTTTAGATACGGGTGCAGGTGGTGTTATTCAAATGCTCTCACCGTAGGCGAAGGGACTTTACGGCTGGAGGCGGCGGAGAATGCCCTAAGTTATGCTTTTGGCGGCGCTATTATCAGTGCAGGGATTTATATCTGAAGATATCTCAACAACAAAGCGGCCAATACAAACGGGTGAAGGCAATGGCAATGGAACACAATAGTCATAGATTATTGCTGTTAGGCGAAGCATAAAAAACCCGCTTTCGCGGGTTTTGGCTGTTATTTAAGTGAACAGTGGACTAGGTTAACTAATTGGAAAGGCTTTTCTACAGTAAACAGCATGTGTCTAACTTGTACTGTCTCATTGCTGAGCAGTCGTTGCTCGTCCAATCCACTTTTCCTTTATTATTCAAAATTCTAACTAGTTAGAAAATCTTAATTTTAGCATCCACAACAACACCAATAATCTTACAATTTCCATTAATTGGCAGCGTAGGGTATGCGTTGTTTAGCGGTTTAAGGAATTTTTGTCCTGCATCCATCACCAGTTTTTTAAAGGTGGCCTCGTTAACGTCAGTTAATTTTGCAACTACAAAGGAGCCACTTTGGTGATCGCGTTCAGTATCAATAAGGATTAAAGTTCCCTCAGGGAAACTAATACCAGATGTCGCTGTCATTGAATCGCCAGAAACTCTCAGCCAAAAACACTTCTCACCGGTTCGTTCTGTGGTTTCATACCATTCATCTGAAGCAAGCGCAGGAACTGACTCAATCGCTTCTGCCCAAGCTCCTGCTTGTACATAGCTGATTACTGGAAATGCGCGTTGATATGACATATTTCTTTCGACAACTCTGGTGTTTTCAATAGCAGAATCAGGGTACTCGACTAATCCGTCTGATGTTAAAACCATATGACTAAGATCTACATGCTTCATTATTGATGCAATGGTTTCCAAATCTGGTTCTCGTTTTTTATTTAGATATCTAGCAATAGTTGGCTGAGCCATATTCATGCGCTCTGCCAGCACATCTTGCGTAATACCAATCTCTTTCATTCTGGACTTAACCAGATCATACCAATTCATTTTCATATCCAAATTATGCCATATCGGCATGTTATAAAAACAACCGATACGGTATATTTTCGTTGCGTCAAAAATACCGTAATGGTATATATTGCTGCGGAGGTTCATATGAACAAACTAAAACATTACAGAAATGCCATTAACGCAACTCAAAAAGACGTCGGTGACATTGTAGGCGTCAGCCAGAGTTCTATTGACCGATATGAAAGCGGAATCCGTAAATTGAATACATCAAAAGCTTGGGAAATGGTTAATGCTCTCAATCGATTAGGCTCCTCATGCTCGTTTACTGATGTTTTTCCTGATCCGTTGGAATGTGTTCCACATGCTGTAAATCAATCAAACGATAAACAGGATAACTCAGTTTTAGATAATCCTAAGTCGGCGAGTGTGGCTTAGGTTCACTTTAGGTTGAAGGAGGTAAGTACACATGAAAACCCATTCACATAAAAAAGATAGCCGTTTGAATTTGTTTATGAAAACGATTCATCGGGTGTTGGAGTTACCCAAGATGACGCGCTTTGCGCTGGCGATAGATTTTGTGGCGGCGGTAGAGCGCCTTGGGCTAAGCGAGGTGCTGGCGGCGGAGGGCATTAGCTTTGCCAGCACGCAAGATGTGCACAACGATGCGCGGATAAATGCGCAAAAGCTGTTCCGTTGGCTTGGCCAGTACGAGGGCCAGCATCCGCAGGCTGATCGCTTGTTTCATGTTGAGCAAGCACTGGTTGCAGCACTGCCCGAGCATTTACGGGTGCAGTATCTCAACGATGTGTTTGGGTGCACTGGGGTGACGGTCATTGCCGACCGCATGAATGATGGCCATGTGTTGCATGTGGCCGATATGGCGGCATCGTTAACCAAAGAGAACGCCGAGGCGCAAGTGGCGGTGATCCATTTGGGCTGTGAGCCCAAGCGCGAGCAGTTAGTGGCGGCGCACCGCGAGTTAAAAGAGTCGGCG
>JAHJNE010000652.1 GCA_018820995.1 Gammaproteobacteria bacterium
ATGGGCGCAATCCGTTGCATACTGGTCATTACGTTGCGTACTGACACGTTTGATGCGCCCTGCCGTTGCTGCGACTGCTGGACTACGCGATCAACATCACGTCCTTGTACCGTCAGTTGAACCGTCAGCCAATCCTGCGCCAAACTGTTGCCTGGGTCCAGGTCGCGTAACCGTTTCGCCATTCGGGCGGCAAAAGCATCTGACAGTGGCAATGCTATCTCTGCCAGCGTCTGATGCGATAACAGCGGTGAGGCGCTATATTGCAATAACAGCGCCGATAACTTATCGGCTTTCGCCCGTTCAATCAGACTAAGGCTAATTTGATCTGCTAGCCTTCGTAGATTTTCAACCAGCACAATACGCAATGTCAGCGACAACGCCCACAACTCACCAATGGTCAATGGCTGTACCTGTTGGTAGGCCATCAGAAAACGCTGCAAAATAGCGGCGTCAAAATGACTATCGGTATGCGCGACATAGGCCCAGGCCACACCAAAGATCCTTGGGTAACCGGCAAAAGGACCAGTCGCTAATTTCGGCAGCTGACGATAAAAATGCGGCGGTAAATGATCACGAATTTCACGGATCTGTTGCTCGACAATGTGATAATTATCCAGTAACCATTCAGCCGCCGGTGCCACCGGCCGACCCGCTTCGACTTCTGCCGTACTGCTTCGAAACGCCTGCAGCAACACCGCAGCATTTTCAGTAAGGCGTGTTGCCAGCGCCGGCACCCAAATGTGCTTGTTAGTCACCAGCTGGCTGTTTGCCAGGGTCAGCGCATGACTTTCCAACCGCTCGACACTAAAAAGTTCTGCCCGTACTGGACGACGATCTTGCCACAACGGCATCGACGATCGCCCTCCCGCTAAAGCGCCAGGCAATATTTTACGAGAGGCAGTGACTACCTTTTGAATAGACTGAGAAAAAAACGACATAGGTCCCTGCACTGATAACACCGATCCCCGACCGGCAGAGTCAGCAGTCTATATGTGCTTGCTTATATTCTCGGTGCGCTGGCCGACATAGCCTGCAATTGCTATATTTAATCTGGTCAGTACGTCATTCGTACGCCATCGCACCGACAGTGCGAACCCTTTGTGTCATAACCAAGAAGGAGCAAAAGATCTGCCAATACGGCAAATCATCGAGGGACTTCATTATGAATCAACTACCACCCACAACCTCCATCAAGTCCAATCGTTGGTGCATTGGCCTTGTGATGACCTTGTTGTTAGCAGGGTGCAATAATGCCGAAACCGATCAAATTCAATCGTCAGACAAGCAACAAGGTCTGAATAAAATTGTCGTCAATCCAGTCAACCAAACGATACCTCCGGGCCTTAGCCGTCAATTTGAGGTCTTAGGCATCGATAACAATGGCAGCTCAGCCAAAATTACGCAGGGCATCAATTGGTCATCGACTGCTCCAGCAGTGGCGACAGTCACTGCCGACGGCCAGGTCAGTACGATCAGCAGTGGCACTGCGACCATTGAGGCATCCGTTGCCGGCCTTACCGGGCGCACCATGCTCACGGTGCCAGACGCGAGACTGGTCTCAATGACATTGAGCCCGCAGCAAAGCACGGCCATCGTCGGTGAAGATGTGCAATTTAGTGCCAGCGGTAGCTACAGTAATGGCAGCAACGAGGATTTAACCAGCGTCGTGCTATGGACGTCCTCTGATGTCGCTATCAGCCGTTTTAATCCTGACCGTTTGCCAAACAGTGGTTTAGTAAGTGCGATTGCGCCGGGGACCAGCACCCTGGTCGCAACCATGGCAAATCTCAAAGCGAGCACAACGTTCACCGTCACAGAGGCAAACTTAACCGGGTTATACAGCGCAAGTAGCAACACGACAGACAGTGGCACAAGCCTCAATAGCCCGGCGACAAACCTTGAGCTGGCCGATATCCATTTTGAGTTTGATAAATTCCGGCTGACCGAAGCGGCAGAGGCTAAGCTTCGAGACTACTTGGCGCAGCTGAACACCAACCCAACGGCTAAAATACAAATTGCCGGTCATACTTCAAAAAGTGGCTCAGAAAGTTACAACCAGCGGCTCAGTGAACAAAGGGCGGATGCCGTCAAAGCCTTTTGGGTGCTCGAGGGCATCACCAATCCGGGGCGGATCACCACCCAAGGTTTTGGTGAACATCAAAATGCGGAAATTGAGGCCGATCCAACAGTGTTACGATCTGCAGCAGCCAAAGCGAATATGCGGGCGTCGTTCGACATAACCTTCGACTAAAGCTGAGAGTGGAGCGGGCTTTTAAATACGGTCCGCCCTCAACAATCAATGCTGACTGTAGCATCAGCAACTTTGTCACTAACAGCTTTACCACCAAATGCCTTGTTTCCGGTTTCTGGTAACTAAAAAACCTGCAGCATTTTTGTTGCAGGTTTTTTTGATGAATGCCCGTGGATTTTGGCTTCGCAGGCGGAATGTCGCCTCTCATCGCCACGATGTACATAGGATTTTGCTATCAGCTTTCACTGACTGGAGCACTATAAAAGCGATGCAATGACTGCTGCCAATCAACATCTTTCATATCAGGCCAATGCCCTTTATCAAAACCCGGTGCATCTTTTAATCGTTTTAAACTAACATCCAGCACGAAGCATTTTTGCATCGGCTCCAGTGTCAGTAATTTCCAGGGCACGGCAAATAACTTTTCGCCAAAACCTAAATAGGTACTGAATGATAAAACGGCATAGCCAACGCAGCCTTTTTCGACGTCCAGCATAATTTCTTTGATATCACCTAAGGTCTCGCTGGCTAAGTTAATCACCCTGTTGCCAATCAGAGTCTCTGCCCCCATCAAATGCGGGCCAGGTCCGTGCGCCAATAATGGCGGCGCAAACTTCGGCTGATTGTGCAAGCCGTAAATATCGCGATTGGGGTATCTCACGCGTAACCTCCTAACTGAAGCAACGGAAGCTGGACTCCCGACCTGTATTGATGTCTTACTGCTTTGACAAATCTCAGTATGATTGTAAGGCGCGAACAACTCTGTACGCCGCACCACTTAACGCATCTTTGAATAGCAACAATATGATTATTTTCACTCGGACTAAACGTCAACGCCTATGCCTACGCAAATACGTGCGTCAACGCACCGACATGCCTGCTATGACAGGTCATGTTGGTAGGCTCCTTAATGCCAATGAATTGAAATTTCCATAGCAATTATAAACATTGTTTATCCCACCTAGATGCGGGTCTCGAGCCGAAACCTACCCCGGTACCGGTAGCGAAACCCACACCAAAACCCACAATATTAGGAACCACTATGGCAACCGTGATCCAGGATAGGTTAAAACCACAAGTTCAAAACCGTTTGCTAAGGCATCTACCCACAATTGAACAAACAGCGTTGCTAGCCAAGGCTGAACTGGTGGAATTTGAGTTTGCCGAAAAGTTGTGTGAACTAGGTGAAGAGTATCCCTATGTCTATTTCCCGTTAACCGGTTTTATCTCACTAATTTCAAAACTGCCCGGCCATCCTGCGCTTGAAATGGGCTTAATTGGTTTTGAAGGCATGTTGGGTGTCACTACCTTACTGCGCACGCGGCAGGCACCCTCGAAAGCGATTGTACAGGGCGCCGGCCTGGCCTGGCGAATTGAAACCGCCGAGTTTGAAAGCTTCCTCAATCAAAGTACAAACCTGCCACTTATCTTACAGGCCTATCTATACACTTTGTTGTGTCAGCTGTCGCAAAATGCGGTATGCGCCCACTTCCACTCCGTCGAATCAAGACTGGCCCGCTGGCTGTTAATGAGCCATGACCGTATTCAAACCGATGAGTTGTATCTCACCCACCAGTTTTTATCCGACATGCTTGGCGTACGAAGAAGTAGTATTACCGTCGCTGCTGGCGATCTACAGGCCAGTGGCATCATTTCGTATAGCAGGGGTCACTTACAGATCCTAAACCGCCAGGGTTTGTTAGCACGAAGTTGCAGTTGCTATCGCGCCTTGCACACATAAATATAATTCATCATAAAAAAAGGATATATTTTGCCACTATGCGCGACAGCGCACATAGCTGAGGTGTTTAAACCATATACTAAAGACGACTCAATTTTGTGACTTCACTGAACTTAGCTAGGGAATTGCCACCTTATGACAATGGATATGCCTGAACAGACAACAGTTCCCAGTTACGTGCACACCCAAAAAATACACCCGATTAATACCAACCAATTGTTGCGTGAATTACCAAAAGAAGTGGATCAACGTATCCTTCCCCACCTTGAGTTAGTGACACTTGAGCTAGGCCAGGTGATTAGCGAAGCTGGGAGCAAGCAACGTTATGTTTATTTTCCACTGGACTCGATTATTTCGCTGCTGTATGTCATGGAAAATGGTGCTTCTGCTGAAATTGCCGTGGTCGGCAACGATGGCATGGTGGGCGTAGCTTTGTTTATGGGCGGGGAAAGCACCACCAGCCGGGCTGTGGTACAAAGTGCCGGTTTTGCCTATCGACTGTTAGGCCAGCGCTTGGTTGATGAATTTAACCGCCATGGTGCGATGCTACATCTGATGCTGCGTTATAGTCAGGTGTTACTGACACAAATGGCGCAAACTGCGGTTTGTAACCGTCATCATAGTATTGAACAACAACTCTGCCGTTGGTTGTTAATTTCTATTGATCGGCTGCCAAATAACCACCTACAAATGACTCAGGAACTGATTGCCAATATGCTTGGCGTCAGACGTGAAGGGGTCACCGACGCTGCCGGTAAACTACAACGAATGGGCATTATTAACTACAGTCGGGGTCATATCGAAGTCACCAATCGCAGGTTATTGGAAAAAACTTGTTGTGAATGCTACGAAGTGGTCAAGCGGGAGTCGGCGCGGTTGATGTCACCCCATCAATCCTGTAAAAGCAGTTAACAGCAATCCCCTCGTCCGCGAATACCTTAGCAACGACTGCCGGCTTTGCTAGGGTATTTTTTGCTTTTTTGGCGTGGTCTAGAGAGCTGGATTGCGGTCAGTCATTGTTACTGCAACAACATCTTTAACCGTGTCTTTAACAACCTTACCACCAACGACAGTAACTATTTCAATAGCATCTGAAATAACACCCGCATATTGGCTTTTGCAGCTTTTGAACGCAAATCCATCGGCGAGTTTTCGACCACTGCCGGCGAGCTTTCACCATAACCAATGGTCCTCAGGCGACTTTGTGCAACGCCCCCTTCTTCAATCAAAAACTGTTTCACAGCCTGGGCGCGTTGTTCACTTAACTTCTGGTTAAACGCTTCTGAGCCACTGGCTGAGGTATAACCGGCAATCATCACCTGGCTGTTTGGCTGCGCCTTGAGCGCATTGATATGGCTGCGCAAAATCGTTTTAGCACCCGAGGTTAAAGCATATTGTTCAAACTGAAAGTGAATATCCGCCAGCTCAATCATCACCGGCTCGTTCGTCACTGGCGTATTTTGCATCATGGCACCGGACTGCATATTTGCCATCTTCTGCGGCGCCATTTCATGCATCGGTGCCGGGGTTGGTGCGGCATAATGAGAGGTCTGGCCATACTGATAAATCAAACCCAGTGACAAGAGTTTCATATCTCCCTGATCGCCCCATAAATCATCCAGCCGGTATCGTTCCAGCTCCAGCCGCATCGCCCAGGCCGGCGCCAGCTGAACTTCTGCTCCGACGCCGAATTTGTGTTTAAAGTAATGCTTAGAGTTATCGTACTGATCAAGATTGATCGGTCGTTGGTAATCGAGCTGTGCGTCGGAATCATTATATGTCACCCCTAATCGGCCAAGGATCGAAAATGCATCTGATAAGTGCATGCGGGCGACAAGATCGAGATTCGCCCCCTGATCACGCAAATGCCCGGACAACGGATATACCGCACCATTTGGTGCAGCAACGGTGGTTGCTGAAAAATCGACTTCACCCAGGTGGAAATAACCACCTTCTATCGCCAGATAGTCATTAATCGGGATCCCGGCGTAAAGCTTATAACCGGTGTCATTGGTGTTTCGGGACAACGACGCTAGCGGTAAGCCTTGCGCTTGCATATTCTGCTCTATCATTGTGGTATCAATATTAAGACGCGACTCCCCTACATTCACACCCAAGTACCAATCAGGTGCCGGGTGATAATTCTCAGCAAGCGCTGCTTGTGGGATCACAAACACACAACTGCTACACAACAACACGCCGAGTCGGCAGCGTGACATGGCAGATCCGCCGGTTGCTTCATCAAGGTCCAGTATTCTGGGTGATTCTAATGAATTGACTTTACAAGATATAATTCCAGGCATCATCTTCTCCAACCTAAGATTACACGCCTTACGGGGGCGCTTAAAACGAGTTTTAGGACAAGCGACGCGCACGTCCCAAAATAAAATCGACACCGAGCAGCAGCACTGCAAACACCAGAAAAGCATGTAACAAGCTGCCAACAGCCATCGGCACGAACAAAGCCACGCCCCATAACAGCAGCATGATCACTAAGGTTATTTTGTACATGGCAAACTCCTGCATTGTTCGTCCGGTTGTTGTTTTGTGCTTCGTTCTATATGTCGTTCTATGTGCCGTTCTATAACTAATTCGATGCTTATACTTTGATACTTACTTTGATGTTAAGCGCTGACACCAGCGATCGAATCGACCGAGTGACAGGCATGCCCTTGGTAAAAACTATCTACTTTGTGCAGCCACTGAGGATCGGCGCAGGCCGGCCATAACGACCGGTTAAAGCCAGTCTGTTGTTGTAATTGTTGATGCTCTGCTTCAATGCTGAAGTCCTGATGCTCCGGATCAAAATTCAACGCCTGCCACGGCACTGCAAATAGCCGTGGCCGCCGCACTGTTGAAAGCGGATACGCCAAGACGGCATAACTGATGTTGCCGGTTTGTACATCCAACACAATACTGTGCAATGTGCCCAGTACTTCGCCGATATGATTCACCAGACGCTGCCCGACCATGTGATTACAACCTATCAACAAGATGTCGCCTCCATCTGGCAGTTACAAAAAGCTACGGACTCTATTGTCCAGTCGAACCTTTGAATGACGTGTTTCATCAAAGTCTCCTGCCCATAAATTGATCGATAACGACACTACAATGGCCCGATTTGGCCCGGAGATCTGTGCGCTGCAGCACGCAGCAGATAAATGGCGGTAGTGAGGTTGATTGCGGTTCTAGCGCTTTTCGGCGTCAAAAAATAGAAGCGCGCTAACGCACAGACGCTGAAATTTTAACCGGTCATGCTTTATCGACGGTTCATGCACCTTCGCACTGCGCCGAATTGATTGAGGTTTTTATGACGAACCCG
>JAHJNE010000653.1 GCA_018820995.1 Gammaproteobacteria bacterium
CGTCAAATACCGGCAAATTCAGCCAGACGGCACCGTCTCTGGCGGCCCGATGTATTACATCAAGGCGGCCTTGGAGAAATTTCAATTGCCACGTACCGGTAAATTCCTGGCTGGTTTTTTTGCCGTGGCTTGTGTGTTTGGTTCTGCTGGCTTTGTTCATGTGAATCAAGGTTTTGTGCAGGTGAAGACCGTCACCGGTTTTGACAACGCCTGGCTATTTGGCATCATTTACGCGTTGCTGGTCGGGTTGGTGATTGTCGGTGGGATTAAAAGTATTGCCCGGGTCACCAGTAAACTCGTCCCCTTGATGTGCGGGATTTATCTGGCCGCCGCTTTGGTCATTATTGGCCTGCACTACCAGGATGTGCCAGCAGCCATCTGGACCATCATTAAAGGCGCTTTTGCGCCGGAAGCCGCTTATGGTGGTTTTATTGGTGTGCTGATCCAAGGCTTTCGCCGCGCCGCTTATTCGAATGAAGCAGGCATTGGCTCGTCGCCAATTGCGCACTCTGCAGCCCGTACCAATGACCCGGTGTCTGAAGGCTTTGTCGGCTTATTAGAGCCATTTATTGATACCGTGGTGATTTGTACCATTTCCGCCCTGGTGATCATTATTACCGGTAGTTATCTGCAAACCGGCCTTGATGGCGTGCAATTAACTTCCGCTGCCTTTGCTTCAGTGTTTGATTGGTTCCCGTTAGTGCTGATGGTGGCATTGTTATTGTTTGGTTATTCAACGGTGGTCAGCTGGGCCTATTACGGCCAAAAAGGCTGGGGTTATTTATTCGGAGAGCACAAAACCAGTATTGGTCTGTATAAAGTGCTGATTTGCTCCGTGGTCGCGATGGGGGCTGTGCCAAATGTATTGGCGGTGTTCGATTTTATCGATTCGATGATTTTCCTGATGGCGGTACCGAATATTTTGGCGCTCTATCTGCTATTGCCAGAAGTAAAAGCAGATTTGCAGGCTTATTGGCTTAAGATCCAGCAGCGCTAGGGTGCTGGGGTCAGGTTGTTTTGATAAAAGCCAGTCAGCATCATCGACTGGCGGGTTGCTCCAGCAAATAGTCGCAGACATAAGCCTGCGACTTTTACCTTCGGCTTCACAACAATGGCCGACGATTTTTAAGCCGTCACCTCGACAAAGCAAACCATAGCGCTAACACTGTGATCATAAACACAGGAGAATAGCGTGAATCGACTGCAGATGTTTTTTCAGCAAGCCCACTTCGCGTGGCCTTTATTGCTGGCGCTGGTAATTTTTAATGCGCTATTGCTGGCTCTGTCAGCACAACTCTCGTTTGACATACCAACCCCAACATCATTGCTGCTGACGATTCTCGTGTATAGCGGGGTGAATCTGTTGCTGGCGGTACCATTGTGGCTGGGATTGCGTTGGCAACGTAAAGTTGTGCAATTACAGCAGGATTTTGGTCAATTTGAATCGCAGCTCAATCAACTGCTGACCGGTTCCCATTTACCGCTGGCTCAAGATGACAGTCTGACTGACAAACTCCTGATATTGCAGCAAAATCAACAGGCTTTGGTGAAGCGCGAACAAGAAATCCGCCATTTGGTGCGGGTACAAGGACTCATCGACCACGATCTCGCCATCGGCAACCGTATCTATTTTGAAAGTAAATTGCAGCATTATCTGGTCGATGCTAATGAAGTACCCTTTGGCGCATTTTTTCTGATCCAAATCAGTCACCCGGACATCGACAGTCCCCAGGCGAATACTATTGCGCGACTTGCCGGTTGCGCTGAATTGTTGACGCAGTTAACTGCACATCAGCCACAGGCGGTACTGGCAAGGCTGGCGGAAAATGATCTGGCGTTGCTACTGCCGGGCATGGAACAAAAAGATGCTGAAGCTTGTGGCGATCGGATGGCTTCCATTCTCAGTCGTTCCAGCTTTTTTATTGATTATCCTGATTTTGATGTGTTGCACATTGGTTATGTGATTTATCAGCATGGCCAAACCACCTATCAGGTGATGGCAGAAGCTGATATGGCGCTGAAAACCGCACAGTTGCAGGGCCCAAATGCCGCTTATGGTTTTTATCCTACGCACAAACCTAAAATTAAAGGGTCGGTGTGGTGGCGGACTGAATTGACCAACGCGTTAAAAGAACAACGTTTTTTACTGAGCTTCCAGCCGGTATTTTCGTGGGAGCAACACGACGTCATTCAACACGAAGTGCTGGTGCGGTTGCATACCAGCGAAGCCGACAAACTCAATGCTGCGGTGTTTTTGCCGATGGCTGCCAACTGTGGTTTAAGTCAGGCGATTGATCAGTTTGTGTTGTTGAAAACGGCCAGATTGTGTCAGGCGGAGAATATTGGGCAAAGCCGTTGTAGTGTCAATTTATCGGTTGAAACCGTGCTTAGTAAGGATTGGCAACAGTGGTTAATGGAGATGATCAATTCCGAACAACTCACAGCCGGACAGTTTGCGTTTGAACTGGACGAATATCACTTACTGAAAAACTATAAAAAACTGAAGCCCAAGTTAATTCAATTGCAAAAGTTAGGCTTTGCCTTAATTGTTGATCATGTCGGTTTGAGCATTGAAACCTGCCCCTACTTAGATGAACTGCAAATTGAAGCGATTAAATTACATCCATCGGTGGTGCGTCAGCTTGATCAGCAGTTAGAACAACAGTTGTTTATTCGTGGCTTAATCGCCAGCCATTTCGCTAAAGGCGTGAAAGTGATTGCGACCGGGGTTGAAAACCAGCAGGAGTGGCAAGTGTTGAAAAAATTAGGGGTTAGTGGCGCGCAAGGGTTCTATTTCAGTCAGCCGCTGGCGCGGATTATTCCGCAAGATCAGCCAGTTTGAGGCTGTTTTGGACCTGGTTTCAGTTTAAATAAGTATGTATTTAAACTTGTGTTTCCCGGCAAGGCATCGAACCCGCGGGATGGCAGTAAAAATGGCGTTCAAGCTGCGGTCTGCTCAAAGGTGGATGGTGGTCGAAGTACCAGTGAGCTGCCGGTAATGCTCGTCATTGATTAACGAGCGATATTTCAGACCCGCAAGCCCTTGCAAACCGCCAGTATGGAAAAATGCGATGCGCCGATGTGCCGCCAGTTCGCCATTTTCGAGCATTTGCAACAAGGTATGGATGGCTTTGCCGGTGTACACCGGTTCGGTATAAATGTGTTGCAAGGATAGTTCCAGGCAGGTTTGTAAGGTCGCAGCATCAAATTTTCCATAAGGCCGGGAAGTCCGCTCCGGTTGCAGTTGCCATAAACTCTGGTCGGTTGTCGCTGGCAGCAATGCCATGATTTTTTGCGGCAAACTGGCATCTTTAACGACGCTAATCCCAAGTACTGCAGTGTCAACATTGCCGGTAATCAAACCGGCGATGGTGCCGCCACTGGCACTGGCGCAGCATAATAAGTCGGCTTTGCCAGCGGGCGTCACAGCGAGGGGGAGCTCGGCAACGCCCTTGACGGCAGCAGCGGAAGTTCCACCTTCCGGCACTAATAAATATTCTGGGTATTGTTGTTGCAGCTGATCCAGCATCATGGCTTCGGTTTTCGTTTTATAAAGTGCCGGACTGACAAAATGCAATTGCATCCCTAGTTCCTGGCATTGCCGCAATGTAGGATTGGCTGGATCCGGTGCATGGCTTCGCACCACACCTAGGGTGGCAAAGCCAAAATGCTGACCTGCGGCCGCCAATGCCAATAAGTGGTTGGAAAATGCGCCGCCAAAACTGAGAATTCCGGTTTTGTTATGTTGTTGTATTTGCTGGATGTGGTACTTTAGTTTTAGCCATTTATTGCCGGCGATACGAGGGACCGCGCAGTGTAATTGGCAGATCCAAAGTTCGGTCTGATGATGTTTTGTCAGTGCATGGTCCAATAGTTGCCATTGCAGTTGATAAAATGGATCAGGCATAACGACAACATCCCTAAAAAACGACAAGAAGATTATACATAGTCTCAAGGCTGAAGCATGATCCAAAAGTTAGCCAGAGTGTTAAAGCGCAGCACTGGTGCCGGCCAAAAGCCAGCCGCGATTGCGGCTATTCATTTACAAGCCGACAGTTTAAAACTGCTGGTGTTGCACACCGATCCTTATCGGGTTGAGAAAGTGGAAACACTGGTGTTATCGGCAGAAAAAAACTGGCAAGCCGCCGTCGCCGAACTCGCCGCTGAACTGCCAGGTTCAACCCCTTTGTGTTTGGTGTTATCTCCCGATCGATATCAGCTGATTCAGCTGGATAAACCTGCCGTGCCAGAAGCTGAAATGTTACAGGCGTTGCCTTGGTTGGCTCGTGAACTAACGACAATTCCCGTTGATGATATGCTATTGGATTATCTGGATTTACCAGAGCAAGCCAGTCAGCAGGTGGCGCGGATCAATGTGGTTGTGACGGCTCGCAGCAGTTTGCAAGAGCTGTGTCGTGAATTACATCGCCGCAAAGTTCAGCTGGTGAATATCCAACCCGAAGAATGGTTACCCCGCAATTTGTTACCGATACAAAGTGCCGCGGTCATGTTGATTGTGCATCAGCCAGGGCAAGAATTGATGCTGCAAATTGTCCGTCAGGGCACCTTATACTTTTCCAGACGTTTGCGTGGTTTTAACCGCATCGATCAATATGGCATTGCCGAGTTATCCCAAGGGATGCTCGATAACCTGTTGCTGGAAGTGCAACGATCGCTGGATTATTTTGAAGGTCAGCTGCGCCAGGCGCCAGTGAAGGAAATTCTGTTTCAAATCGCCACGAATGAACTGCCCGCTATTGTGAAGTATTTTGCCGACAACGGTTTTGGTCAGGTGCAGGCGCTGGATTTATC
>JAHJNE010000654.1 GCA_018820995.1 Gammaproteobacteria bacterium
CCTCGCATAGAAACAAAAGACCGCCACTATCCTGGAGGAAGAACTTGGGTAAATCCCACAATGGCTAAGGTGCTGGCACACATAGCCGGGAAAGGAGAGAGGGAAACACCGTCGGAAAAGGCAATAGGAACGGGATTATAATGCCAAAGGGAATATATCAGCATCATTCATTTACTGAAGAGCATAAGCAAAAAATAGCGGATGCCCTTAGACAATATCTTGAGAGAAATCCACGCAAAATATCTCAAGAGCAAAGGCTTAAAATAAGTCAAGCGAGCCAGGGAAAACCTAAGAATCGCCGAGCTAGACCTTATCGTGGTATCAGTGGCTACATACATATACGGGTTGAACCAAATAATTGGGAGAAACGCTCAAGGGTTGTTATGGAAGCTACTCTCGGCCGTTCTCTCTTGTCAGGCGAAGTTGTTCACCATATCAATAAGGTTAAAGACGATGATAGACCTGAAAACTTGGAGCTTTTCTCTAATACCACTGCTCACTCCCTATACCACGGGATTATGGGAGACTTAGGAAGGAGGAAGAAGGGGATGTAGAGAAGAAGATAGGGACAGGACTTTAGAAAATTTTAGAAAGGAGAGAAGGATGGCAACAAGTCAGGAGTTGGAAGCACGGATAAGGGCACTGGAGAATGCTGGGCTAGATGCCAGTGAGGAGAGAGCAGCACTGGCCAAAATCACCAAGGTGCCAACAAGAGCAGCAACAAAGGCAGCAACAAGGGCAGCCAACCGGGCAACGTGGCGGGCGTTTTTTAGCCCATCAGGCCACTCTGGCGACGACTGATAAAAGCAATTTTTAAACATAACAGGAGAGCATGATGATCCGAAGATTTGGCGTTGAAGGCGGTACCGGTACCGGAGGCCAGCATTTACCTTTTTCCCGTGCGGTTGAAGCGGGCGGTTGGTTGTACGTGTCAGGCCAAACCCCGATGCGCGATGGCGAAGTGGTGGAAGGTAGTGTGGTTGAGCAGTCTGAGCTGGCGATTGAAAATTGCCTGCAAATTATGAAAGAAGCTGGTTATGGCCTGGAAACCGTGGTGCATGTCACGGTGGTGCTGACCGATGCCCGTTATTTCAGTTCTTTTAATCAGGTATTCCGCAAATATTTTGGTGCGCATCCGCCGGCCAGAATATGTGCGGTGGCCGACCTGGTGGTGGACTGTAAAGTGGAAGTGGATGTGACGTGTTACAAAGCGCCTTAATTTAGACTGGCCAACAACGGTGTCTGCACCAGGTTTTACGGCGGCTTGTGCTGCGCTAGTGCTCGTTCGGCGCTAGCTCTATTTCGTCACTAGGGCTAATTCGTCGCTTGCACAATTTCGTCGCCTGAAGCGGCGCACCGTTGTTTGAAGATGCTGCACAGGCGAAGTCCAACCGGCTTAGCCTGATGCAAACCGCAGGAACTGGCAATGATAGCCAGCCGCGGCGATACCGGTTTAGCCGGTCAAACCAGCACATTTGGCGTGATTGATCCAGTGTGATTCAAGCGAGCGGTGAGTTGGGTTTGAAATAGGGGAGAGGAAATAATCATGGAACATCAGGCAGGTTTTCTGGCCGGATTTATCTTGTATTTATTGGCGATGATGGCCATTGGCTGGTGGGCTTCGGCCCGGCAACGAGCCGCAGCCAAGCGGCTTGGGCAAAATAGCGCTGCGCAGCAAGGTGAAGATTTTTTGCTCGGTGGTCGCAGCCTGCCGTTTTGGTTAACGCTGGGAACAACGGTGGCGACCATGGTGGGCACTGGTTCATCGATGGGCGCTGTTGGTTATGCCTATCATCATGGTTGGGCCGGCACTTTATATGGCTTAGGTGGCGCGGTCGGCATTTTACTGTTGGCCTGGTGGTTTGCGCCGCTGCGCGCTTTACGTTTTATGACGATGAGCGAAGAGCTGAGTTATTACGTTGGCGCTGATGCATGGGTCAAAAATTTGGTTGGCCTGACCATTTTTATTGCCTGTATCGGCTGGTTAGGCGCCCATATTTTGGGCGGCAGCATGTATCTGGCCTGGTTGACCGGCATTGACCAAAATCAAGCGAAGCTGTTGATTGCATTTGGTTTTACCGTTTATGTGATGATTGGTGGTTACACCGCCGTGGTCTGGACCGATGCCATTCAGGCTTTAATTTTGTTTGCCGGTTTTGTGCTGATGGCGGTGTTTGCGCTGGATGCGGTCGGCGGTTGGCAGCCGTTACAGCAATCGATAGCGCAACATCAGCTGCTGCCAATGTCCCTGTTACCTTCTTTATCGTTGGCGTTGGCTATTTTAGTCGGCGTGTTGGCGACCCCTTCTTTTCGGCAACGGATTTACTCCGGTGTTAATGTCGCGACCGTGCGTCGCTCTTTTATCTGGTCTGGCGCGCTTTATCTTGGTTTTTGTGTGATCCCGGCTTTGCTCGGCGCGGTGGCCTGGTTGCTCGACCCTAGCTTAAAAAATCCTGCCTACGCCTTTCCTTATCTGGCGCTGGAATTATTACCCTGGGGACTGGGAGTGTTAGTGCTGCTGGCCGGTATTTCCGCCACCATGTCCAGTGCCAGCTCGGATGCCATCGCTGCCGTCACGGTGTTGTTACGCGATTTATATGCC
>JAHJNE010000655.1 GCA_018820995.1 Gammaproteobacteria bacterium
CCTACCCGCATCATCAATGATTTAGGGGATATCATTAGCCAATACGGTAGTTTGGCGCTTCTTTGGTGATCTGTACATCGTGGACGTGCGACTCGCCCATGCCCGCCGATGTCACTTTAACAAACATGGGCTTGGTACGCAGGATGTCGATGGTTTCACAACCCGTCAGGCCCATCGATGAGCGTAAACCGCCCATTTGTTGGTGAATAATGTTTTCAATCGGGCCTTTGTAAGCAACACGGCCTTCGATGCCTTCCGGGACCAGTTTTTCAGCGTTGTTGCTGCCTTGGAAATAACGGTCAGACGAACCATTACGCTGTGCCATGGCCCCCAAAGAACCCATACCACGGTAGGATTTGTAATAACGGCCTTGATAGAGCTCAACTTCACCTGGCGCTTCTTCAGTACCGGCGAACATTGAACCGACCATCACACAATGCGCACCGGCTACTAATGCTTTAGAAACGTCACCAGAGAAACGAATGCCACCATCGGCGATGATACAAACGTCCATGCCTTTGACGCCTTCAACCGCATCGGCAATCGCCGTAATTTGTGGCACACCACAACCGGTGACAATCCGCGTGGTACAAATTGAACCTGGACCAATACCGACTTTCACCGCATTGGCACCGGCTTCAGCCAGTGCTTTTGCGCCTTCGCCTGTTGCCACGTTACCAGCGACAATTTGTAAATCCGGGTACATAGCACGGGTTTGTTTTACCCGGTCAATCACGCCTTGCGAGTGGCCGTGTGATGTATCAATCAGCAGAATATCAACGCCTGCTTCGACCAACGCAGCAATGCGCTCATCGGTACCAGGACCCACACCCACCGCAGCGCCTACACGCAACCGACCAAATTCGTCTTTACAGGCATTTGGCTTGCTGGCCGCTTTGTAATAATCGCGAACGGTGATTAAACCTTTCAGTTTAAAGTCGTTATCAACCACCAACGCTTTTTCGATGCGGTGTTTATGCATCAAGGTCAAAGCGTCCTGGCGTGGTGAATCTTCATGCACTGTGACTAAACGCTCACGTGGCGTCATCACCGAAGAAATAGCAGCTTGTGGATTAGTTTCCACGTTAAGATCACGGCCTGTGACGATACCAACTAAATTGTTGTCAGCATCAACCACCGGGAAACCGGAGAAGCCATGTTGTTGGGAAAGTTGTTGGACGTCTCGAACCGTTTGTTCCGGACGCACAGTGACCGGATCACGCACCACACCACTTTCGTATTTTTTCACTTTACGAACGTTGGTAGCTTGTTCTTCGATGGTCATGTTTTTGTGGATAAAACCCAGACCGCCTTCTTGCGCCAAAGCTATGGCAAGGCGTGCTTCGGTCACTGTATCCATCGAGGCTGACACCATCGGGATATTCAGAGTGATTTTGCTGGTCAGTTGAGTCCGCAGATCTGCGGTATGGGGTAACACTGTGGAGTGCGCTGGGACAAGTAACACGTCGTCAAATGTGAGCGCTTCTTTCACGATCCTGAGCATTGCAACAATCTCGCTGTATGGATTAAAAATCTGGGAATGTTGCGGCGCTATTTTAGGCGCTTTTGCCGTCCGTCACAACGCATTTTTTAGTTTTGTGGTAGATTAACCAAAGTATCCCTGAATCACCCACACTAAAACTGACCCTATGCAACAAGCCGATATCTACACAGTTTCCCGCTTAAACTCCGAAGTTCGTCTGACCTTAGAGCTGCAATTCCGTCAGCTGTGGCTGGTTGGCGAGGTGTCGAACTTTGTATCGGCAAGCTCAGGTCATTGGTATTTTTCTCTTAAAGATCAAGCGGCTCAGGTTAAAGTGGCGATGTTTAAAACCGCCAATCGCAATGCCAGTTTTACCCCGCGCAATGGCCAGCAAGTGATGATTCGGGCGCGGATTAGCGTCTATGAACCCAGGGGTGAATATCAGCTATTGGCGGATTTTATCGAACCTGCCGGCGATGGCTTGTTACGACTGCAATACGAGCAACTCAAAGCAAAATTAGCCAGTGAAGGCTTGTTTTATGAAGAGCGAAAAAAATCACTACCCAGCAAAGTGGCAACGATTGGCGTGATTACCTCGCCGACCGGTGCCGCCATTCGCGATATTTTGACGGTACTGGCAAGGCGGGCTCCCGCCATCAAGGTGATTATTTACCCTTCTTTAGTACAAGGCGCGCAAGCCGCCAGCGATCTAACTGCAGCGCTGCGGTTGGCCATTCGCCGCCACGAATGTGACGTACTGATCATTGGCCGCGGTGGTGGTTCGCTCGAAGACATGTGGTGTTTTAACGATGAAACCCTGGCGCGCACCATTGCTGATTGCCCAATCCCGATTGTCAGTGCCGTTGGCCATGAAATAGATTTTTCGATCAGTGATTATGTTGCGGATCTTCGCGCCGCCACGCCCTCAGCAGCAGCAGAATTGGTGTCGCCGGATCAACAGCATCAGCTGTCACAACTGCTGCAACTGAAACAACGACTGGCGCAAGGTATCCGCCAAAGGTTAGGCGTTTCAGCTCAGATGTTTTTACATCAACACAGCAAATTACAGTTATTGCATCCGGCGCGACGGCTACAACAGCAACAACAACGGCTGGATGAACTGCAAATCCGGCTGACACAGGCGATGCAACAACGGTTACAGCGCAAAACACAACAACTGCAACTGCAGCAAAAATCGTTGAAGTTACTGTCACCAGCACAAAGATTACAGCGCCAGAGCCAGCAGTTGCAGCAATTACAACAGCAACTGCAACAAGCA
>JAHJNE010000656.1 GCA_018820995.1 Gammaproteobacteria bacterium
CTGTATCTTCGCATGGTAGATCTTTTGAATTATAACGTCGTGCGCACGGGTGGCAAACCGCTCGCGGTTTGGCATCCCAGCGGCCGCAGGCCGCGAGTGCCGAGTTTTGTGAGCGAACCGTGCAACAATTAACGCCAGCCGTGCAATTTGAAAAATGTGTGGAAGCATGAAAAAAACACCATGCTACCGAAACGTAAGTACAAGTTCATAGAAAACTAAAAACAATCGGAATTGCGAGGATGAAATTTAATCTACCAATCTCTATTCTCCGGTCTGTAACTAAGTCTTTTCCCCAACTTTATTTGGTCAATTCCTTCTTTGACAACCAAATAAGCATACTTAGAATTCCGCTTGTTCTGATTTTTGAAAAAGTGAAAGTAAAAGATGCCATTTTTTCTATACGAAACAAAATAATCCCCTTGGTTATCTTTTTCATGTATTACTGCATCAGGGTTATCACTTTGAAACATTAGGTTTTTCAGATAGTACAACTCCTTTTCATCATCGAATTTCATTGCGAATGAAAATAAATTAATCATCAACAAAAAAATCACTATAACAAGAAGGGTTTCCATAAAAGTCTATCCAATATTCTAAAGCTAACGCCCTGTTAATGGGCAAAATATAGTTGGCTAGAATAAGCGACGAAGGAGCAAAAGCCAACTGTATTTTGTCCTTTTTAAACAGCTTGTTATGTGTAAATTACTTCTGTTTTTCTAAATGTTTTTTTACGTAATATTGTTCATTCTTTTTATATGCCGCCCATAAGGCGTAAAAAACAATTGCGTAAACTAGTAAACCTTTGGCGTTTAGATAAGACGAACCTAAAAAACCTGGTATTGAAAATCCAAAATCGGGAATTAATGCAACGCTAACAACAAACAAAAAGCCAGCAGTTAATATTGCACTAAATACACCTGTAACTATAACTTTGAAACTTCTCTTAACTTCGATTACGCTCAATACATTCCTTTACACATAACTATAAGCGCACGGGCGACAAACCGCCTGCGGTTTGGCGTCCTAGCGGCCGCAGGCCGCGAGTGCCGCGCCTTGTTATACGTGTGTTAACCGACATATCATTTAGCAACATAATGACAGCCCCATTTTCTTGCCGAGGCTAATGCAAACCCAAAACTTACTATTGAAAATACTGCATGGTAATACATATGTTGTTCTGGCTGAAAAAGTACAGCGTTTGCTATAGACACAAGAAAACCAAAGGCCGATGCAAACCATACAAATTTAATGATCTGATCATAAATACCATTCGGTACGATACCACTATGCTGCTGAAAGCTTAAAAAGAACGACACCAGCTTGTAAGTTAACCATACGATGAATAATGACATTATTGAAATGAAAATTGCACCTGACGCTTCGTGGAACAGTACACCCAAAATTAAAGCAATTGCGGACCATACAACAGGAAATAGAAATCCAATATTATCTGTTTTAACCAAGTAATTTGGTTTAATAGAAAGTTGCTCCAAGTCAGTACTCCAAAAACGTATAACGCTTTTGTAAGGGGCGCGTGCAGTTTGCGCGTCCCAGCCCAACTTGTTGGGCGAACTTAACGAACTTGTTATATGCGTTTTTGTAGGTCACATGGGCCGTTAATAAATGGTTTTTCAAAGCTGCCACTTGCAAATTCGTTTGTGTGAAAAGATAAAAAATACTGAGCACCGAGTTGTTCTGGCGGATTAGCTTTGTAGCTACCTAGTCCTTTATCGAGATAATAGATTACGTAAATCTCAGTTTTAGACTGCCCCAATAAGGTCTCAGCTACATTGAAATGAAGGAGTTTATAGGGTCTTGTCCATACTCGCTCACGACTTTCCATTTTAAAATCACGCGTACCAACCTCGGTAACACCGGAAAAGGTTACTTTAAAAGCAGAAGATCCTTCTCTGACATTATCGATAGAGTTTGGTGCTCCACACATGATCGCAAATGATTTGACTGACACCATTAATGTAAAGAAAACAAAAACTACTCTCAACTGTAAACTTCTCCGATGCATATAACGATGCCCGCAGTGGCGAGCGAAGCGAGTCCAGCAGCCAAAGGCTGCCTACTGCCGGGCCTTGTTATGCCTTACTGCAAACCATTATTTTTATTGAAACGCCTGACTTTGGCGCGCATATTTTTCATTGGCGACGCTGTATTAAACTGGATCATGCGACCAAGCGTCCATTTTTCGTACCAGGCTTTTCCATACAATTGATCGTTACTCAAACTTGAAACTAACGCGATTAGTTCATTTATCGTTGAGTCCAGTTCATTAAGTAAATCGTTGAATTGCCAGTTACTGTACTTTTCGTGAAAACTGACAGCAAGTAAGCCCAGTTGATTCCATTTATAGCCCCTTTCAGGAAACTCAACTGGTTCACCACTGGATGTCAAAATATGCCACTTTAATACTAATCTCCCCCAACCAACAAGATAAGCAGCAGTGTCACAGACGCTGATTTGCGTTCCTTTGATGTTACCTTCAACTTCACACTTGCGTGACAGAGTTTCAGGAACAACTTGATAGTCAGCCATCAACTTAGGAAATACCGAGTTTATAGCTGCGAGTAATTCAGTTTTTGATTGTGGGACAGATGACATTTCAGCTTCCGATTACATAACGCTCTTTTCAGCGGCGCGCTTTTTTGCGTCCGCTGCAAAAGCTTTGTTGGGCTAATGGCAACAAAGAAAGTCCAAACGTTCTATTTCACATGAATAACAATTTTCCCCTTAGCTCGTCCAGTTTGAAGATAAGCATAAGCTTCTTGAATTTGATCAATTGAAAAGGTGCGATCGATGACGGGTTTGAGCAACCCATCTCTAATCAACTGAGCGAGTTGTGATAACATTTCTCCACTGGGCCACATATAAAAACCTTCGAAACGAACTCCATACTGTTCAGCAAGTCCTTTCGTATCTTGACCTTTAATAGAAATCACACATCCTCCTTTTTTGAGGATTTTAAATGAGTTTTCCATGATTTCTCCACCCATCATGTCAAAGACTAAATCATAGTCATTGAGCTCTTCCTCAAACTTTTGAGTTTTATAATCAATCACCACATCTGCGCCAAGGTTTTTCACCATTTCAGCATTCCCTGCACTCGTTGTGGTTGCTACTTCGGCTCCAAGGTGCTTCGCCATTTGAATGGCTAAAGTTCCTACTCCACCAGATCCTGCATGAATTAATATCTTTTGTCCTTTTTGAAGATTTCCTTTAGTGACCATCCCTTGCCATGCAGTCAACCCAACCAAAGGAATCGAAGCGGCCTCTTGATGACTGATGTTTGGGGGTTTAATAGCTAATTCTTCTTCTTTAATCACAGCGTACTCAGCAATCGTTCCAGCCTGCATTCCGTTGGGACGAGAAAAAACTTCATCTCCTTTTTTAAATTTGCTCACTTGATCACCGATTTCCACAACAACTCCGGAAACATCAAACCCCATCGTGAAGGGAAAGGTGATGGGCATCATTTCTTTCAAATATCCTGCTTGCACGATCCCATCAATGGGATTCACACTAGCCGCATGAACTTCGATCAATACACTATCTGCCAACAAGGCAGGTCGAGGAATATCAGCGATTTCAACTTGTGTTCCATATTTTCTAATCACAGCAGCTTTCATTTTTTTACCTCTTAAATTAATGGTTCATCTTATTTACAAACATCACAGCGTTTTACGTTATAAAACGAATAGCTACAGAGTAGTCTATCTGACGGATCCCCACAAACGCTCTAATCATATCAACAACTTACCGATTTAATATTTTTCCAATCCCACTCGTCAGCCCAAGTCATGATTTGCCTGATAGCAGCTTGGATATCCTGCGCTGAGATTGTCAGCCGGGCCAGACGACATAACCGCATGCCTAAATAGTTGAACGACAACACCCGTCGATGTTTGATGCTGTTGGCTTGCAATGACCGATGTTGACCACTGATTTCCACCGCCAATCCCAGCATGTAATGAAGCCAGTTGGCGAGCGCCGCAAGCATCAACAGCACTTTAAGCCGTTCATTTTTATAGCTCTGATGGGCGTTGCTACCAAGGCCATAAGTTTGACTTTTCTGGTCGCGGAAGCTCTCTTCAATTTGCATTCTGGCGTGGTAACACTTAGCGATTTTTTAAGCATAATCAGTTGTTTGCGCCAATGAACTCACCAATAACCACGGCTCTTTGTACTGCTTGTGTTTATCGCGTTTGCGAAGTTTCCAACCCGTTCCGACCAACACTGCTGTGGTTACATAACGCTGGCTGCTGGTGAGCTTAATTTTGCCCAGGCACTGCGGCGTCGTTCTGACTTTTTTGTAGAGCTGGTTTACGCTGATAAATGCACGAGTATCAGGTAGTTGCAGCGTCTGATTGCCGCGTACCCGCGCAATATAATGCCAGCCCAATTTACGAATTTGCTTCAGCCAAGGTACTTTAAAACCGGCGTCGGTGACGATAATCGGTCGGCAATCCGCTGGCAGGCTTGCCTTGAGGCGCAGTAAAAATGCCTGATGCACGCGTGGGCAGTTATAATCATCAATCGCTTTGACTTCTTGCAGCAAAGTTAAAGAGCGGCTTTCCAGCGCCAGGCTGGCCCGCAAGACAAAGTGCCGTTTTTATCATCGGCGTTGCTCCAATCAACCAAGATAAGTGGCTGATTAGTTTGGATTATTGCTTTGGTCAGCGCGGCATAAATCAACGGAATATCGGCCTGAAAAGCTTCGTTGCTCAGTAATCGGTCAGCCCGTTTAATACAGCTTTTTTCAGTGGCGACACTTTAAATGCCACGACCAATAGCGGTGACAGTGCATTTGCCGTTAGTGACCAAACTTTGCAACGACGCGCAAAGTGACGCCATTCTGGTTTTATGGATGTTTTTGGGAGTGACAAATGAGAGAAAATCGGCGAGCATTCGTTGAACATTCATGGCGTGCTTCTGGTTAATTTTTTTGGCGAAAGATCAGATCAGGAACTGCCATGAA
>JAHJNE010000657.1 GCA_018820995.1 Gammaproteobacteria bacterium
ATCACGCGGTGACCGAAATGAGCTTTGTTTGAGCGATTTGACGTTAGCAAATCGCGAGTGTGCGCTTTTGCCTCAAACGGTTGATTTTATTGCGGGATTTACACGGGCTGCGCCCTATTCTACGGATCAGCTAAAGCTGTTCAGCGTAAGCGCTGTCGAGCGATCCGGGGTCGCCTTTTGTTAGTTACTTATTTTGGCGAAGCAAAATAAGTAACTCGCCAGCGGCGAAACGATCTCCAAGTCCCTAGTTAAAAGACAAAATCCCGCGTACGCAACGCCTCAAAACAACCCAATTTGTTGTCGCAAATGCCTGCTTCACGCCTTTTGTCCCATCAAATCATTAATAAAACCGTAAACGCTGTCAAAGCGAATCGGCTTATACACCAGCATTTAACCAAAATAACTGCTTTTCTCACCACTCCAACCCTAAACATTGGTAAATTGTACACCATCAGCAATATCAGCTTTGTCAGAGCCTGTTCTGACACGAGTGGCGGCGAGGATCGAATGCTTAGAATTTTCAACTTGCATCAACAACGGTTGCAGCGGCTGGAATTGCAACAACTGGATGATGTCAGTCGGGCAATCTGGCTGGATTTACAAGAACCGGACACAGTTGAACGGCAATTTATTACCGACCGCTTTGGCCAGCAACTGGCGCAGCGGCCGCAACTCAACGATATCGAAGCTTCAGCGCGTTTTTTTGAAGACAAAGATGGTTTGCATATTCACTCGTTATTTTTTTATCAGGACGAAACAGCCAACACCACCACCGTGGCCTTTACCATTCGCGATGGCCGGTTATTTACCCTCAGAGAGCGCGAGCTACCTGTATTCCGTTTGTACCGGATGCGTGCACGCAACAATTTGCTGCTGGTCGACAATGCCTATGAACTGTTGCTCGATTTATTCGAAGTGAAGATCGAGCAACTTGCCGACACCATCGAAGAAATATCTTTAGCTTTGGAAGTGATTAGCCAGGTGATTTTAAAGGGCAAGCAAAATGAAGCCTTTAAAACCAGCTTATTGCAGCTGACGCAATTGGAAGATAAAAGTTGGAAAGTACGTTTATGTTTGATGGATACGCAGCGCGCGATTAGTTTTTTATTGCGAAAAGCACGGTTACCCGTGGAGCAACTGGCACAAGCACGAGATGTGCTGGGTGACGTTGAATCGCTGCTGCCACATAACGAGTCGTTCTCACAACGCGTCAACTTTTTGCTGCAATCGGCGATGGGTTTTATCAATATTGAGCAAAACCGCATTATCAAAATTTTCTCGGTGGTATCGGTGATTTTCCTACCGCCAACTTTAGTGGCCAGTAGTTACGGAATGAATTTTTTACAGATGCCGGAGCTCAGCTGGCGATTTGGTTATCCGATGGCGATAGGCTTGATGCTGTTAGCCGGTTTGGCACCTTATTGGTTCTTTAAACGCAAAGGCTGGCTATAAGGCGATTCGCAAAAGGGCAGAAAAAAGCATCTGCCCTTTGCTGTGACAGTCGTCGTTGATTGGCAACCGTTAGAACTTGTGTTCGATACCAATGGCCAGGTAGTCAGAATCAGCTTTGTTGTAGAAATCAAAACTGCTGTACCAAGCGAAGAGTTTGGTGTCTTTCCCAATCTTATAATCGGTGCCGAGGCTATACCCTTTGTGATCTTCCAGAGTTTGGTACTGAAATTTTAACTCATACTTATCAATTGGATATGCTACGTTGGCCAACCAGCCATCTTCTTTTTTACCGGTGGCGACCGCTTCTTGCTGCTGCAGGCCCGCGCCTACTTTCAGGCCGGCAACTTTCACCTGGCTGATAAAACGGACGGCGTCATAGCCATTCACTTCATTATCGAGTGCGATTGATGCAAACAACGCTGACTCTTTTAAACTGTCATCACCGTATAACAGGGCAATAGACTGGCCGTCTTTGCCTTCAGGTGAGTCTTCCATAATGTGGCTGACTAACAGCGAGAAACCTTGAAACGATGGACTGATGTAAGCCAGGGAGTTGCTCATCCGGTTTTCACCTTTCCACAGCGTCTTGATATCTGCTTCGTAGTCACCGAATAAGTCGATTTTACCTTGAGATAATTTTAAGGCGGTATCGTTACGGCCCGCTTTGATGGTCCCAAAACTACCCTTTAACCCAATAAACTGGTCACGGCCTTTAATGTTTTTCTCATTTGCTTCGTCAGTGACATCAACTTCCCACTCCAGTTGATAGATCAATGACAACTCACCATCAAGTGCATAGTCGCCTTTCACACCAAAACGCGATGCATTGCTTTTTAATTCGCTAAACGAACCGGCGCCTTCGTCAGAACTTTGCGCAGACACGTTAATCTTACCGTAAACCGTCAGTGGATCAGCTTGCAGCGGTAATGCGGCAGTCGCGAACATAGCCAGTAGCAGAGTTTTCTTTGCAAACATAATTAAATCCTTCTCAGCATTGAGGAAAGTGATTCGACAATTAAACCTGTTCAGTATAACCGCTATCGGTAAATGTCCAGATTATTGATGGCTACAGACGAAATTTTCTCCATTATCACAGCTTCATGACTGGATGATGTCAGTAATATTTCTATGTCATTGCAGTTGGAAGTCTATTTTATGTCCTTTGTGTGACAACTTTATGACAGAGAAAGATCGCCGTCGAATGATGTGTATTTTTCCCCATATTTGCAGACGGCTTTGCTAAAACAACGCGGTAATGGTCAGTATCTATTATCTGGGGGCAGGTAGTGGGAACGCGCGGCACAGCGCATCTTTGGGGCTACTATCAAAATTTTGTCCCGACGATAACAGCCTTGGTCGGGTTTTATTGGCGACCACCCTTTGCGCAAAACTGAGCTCAGGCTGAGCATCGGCATAGCTGATTTGTGCCAGATCCAACATGGTATGAAAAATCTGACTGGTACTGAGCGGTTGCCGGCGATTGGCGGCTATTTGTTGCGCCAAATGCGGATACTGCTGTGAAAAAAGGGTTGACCCCCACCACAAGGCTGCAACGCGATAATCATATTCCGTATGGTGACCATGGCCACTTTTGCTACAGTCACCGTCAAACAAGTTTTCGCCATGATCCGACACATATAAAAAACTACTGATCGCATCTTGTTGCTGCAACGATTTAATCAGATTAAACAGCAATTGGTCGGTGTAGGCGACAGTATTGTCATAGGCGTTATTCAGCATTTCTTTGTTTGCACGATCATGCATACCTAAGGCTTGATGTTTGCCCGAAGGTTGAAATAAATCAAAATTATCCGGATAGCGATCTGCATAACTAAAATGGCTGCCCAAGGTATGCACGACGATCAATTGTTTTGGTGCTTGTTGTGCAAGCACCCGTTGCAGCGCCTTGACTAACACTTCATCGTAAAAACCTGCTTTTTTGTAGCCAACCGGATTCAGGTATTGCACTTGATCTGCTTCAGCCGCATGCAGTGCGACTGAACTATCATGCACACCTAATGGACTTTGCGTCGACAACCAGGCCGTAGCAAACCCAGCTTCAGCAAAAGCAGCAACAAGCGACTTTTCTGATGAAAAATATCGTTGGTCTTGTGCAGATTTACGCGAAATAATCAGTGGCACCGACATCCTCGTCCACGACCAAGGGCTGACCATATCGGTAAAACTAACCACATCACCAAGGCCGGCAAGACGCGGCGTGGTAGCTCGGGCATACCCATTGAGCTGCAACCGGTCGGGTCTGAGTGTTTCGCCAATCACCAAGACATAAATCTGTCTCGCTGCGGGAGGTTGTGTTTGGCTAGCGCCAAAACGAAAATTTTCGACCGTCGCCGCAACCGCTGCCAATGCGGCTTTTTGAAGGCGATACTCATTGGCTGCCAACAGTAAATTAAGCGGATAACTTTGGTGAAATAAATTATGGCTGTTGGGCAATGGTCTTTGTGCTAGCGCGGCTTCGGCGCCGCTTGCTGCAGTTTGCAGTGGGTACAACTGACGATAGACTAACTCTTGCTGCCACAGCCACCCGAACATCAGCAAACTTGCCAGCCACACCACCGGTCGGCCATAGGTTAACCAACGATATTGCTGCACTTTAAACACTGCGCTGGTGAGCACGAACAGCAACATGATACTAAGGATCGCCGGAATGATCAGCCAGCCCAATCCGGATAGATAACCGGCCGCTTCCGCCAAATCAGTCTCTGCGATAATCGCCATCGCATGGGCATCAGTAACTTTGTGGTAAGTCGCCAGGTAAAAAAGCTCTTGCGGCGCCAATAACACCAATGGGAACCAAGTCCAGATCGAGCGATGCAGCTGTGCGCTGACAGTTAACAGAAGCGCCAGCAACAATAACGTCGGCGCAATTGACCAAAGTAACCAATGCCCGAGTTTATCCGCAGCAGGTAAAAGGTAAAATTGTGGTGCTAACACCAATGACAACAGCAGTAAAAAACACAGCGGTGCTGTAATCGGGTGACTCAATAATGGTTTCATTGGGCTCTTTTTGGCAATCTGGCGATACGTTTTGTCGCAAACGGTGTTCTACCGTCGACGAAAATCAGGCTCTGTGAACGATTCTTTGCCGAGCATCTCTGGTGATTAATTCAGCACTTTTACTAAGTTCACTTAAAAATTCAATTTGTTAGTACATTCTGCATTGCAAGCAGTACCAAAAACTGTCGCATTCATAGCATATTTCTTCAGACTTGCACTGGTATTTTGTTATATTTCTATAGTATGGTGCTTCTGTCTGAACCAATAAGGCCGGTACTTCAACCCGCGCGATGCCGCGCATTCTGCTGTATACCGGCTGTCAAATCTAATATGAAAGGAACCTAGTTATGCTTGCCCAACCAGTCGTCTTAAGTAATGAACAACACAAAGATTTGCACGTGTTAGCTCAGTTCTCACTGGAAAGCGTTGTTGACCGCCACATCACCCCGTTGATGTTGCAAGAATTTGCTACCGCATCAACATTTTATCCAATTTTCTTCTTACAATCAGGCGAAGAATTTGCGCCTGTCGCAGTCTTCGGTCTGAAAGAAGGTCAAAACCTGTTTATCAAAAACGACAAATGGGAAGGCCCGTATCTTCCAGCTGGCGTGCGTGCATACCCATTCAGCCTGGCACAGACCGATGACGATAAACTGTTGTTGTGCGTCAATGAGCAGTCTGACAACATCAGCCGCACTGAAGGTCAGGCACTGTTTAATGCAGACGGCAAGCCAACTGAATTTTTTGATGGCGTGAATAAATTCTTTAAAGACTATATTGATGCCAACGCAGTCAGCCGCAATATCATGGCGCAAATCGTTGAAATGGGTTTATTAAAACCGGATGGTCTGCAATACCGCGATGTCACTGGTAAAGAGCATCGCTTAAACGGTTTTTTTGTAATTGACCGTGAAAAATTTGAAGCGCTGAACGATGAGCAATTCCTCAATTTGCGTAAGTTTGGTGTTTTACAGGCCATTTATGCACATTTTAACTCATTAGATCGGATTGGCAGCTTAATTGACCGTCTGCCGGTTGAAGCTCCAGCAGCCTAATCATCGGTATGCTGTGTGGGTAAGATCATTGCCCAGCTGTAAAAAACGCCTCTTTTGAGGCGTTTTTTACAGGTCAAAACAGCTAACACAGACGCTGCCCTTGTTGTCGTTTGTAGAGCAAATGATCGGCACGACTCAGCAAATTCTCCAAAGAAGGCCCTTGCGGTGGCGCATAATGCACGGCCGCAGTACTAAATAATAACGGACCTGGCCAACCTTCTTGCTGCTGCAGGCTCAGTGCAGATTGGCGCATACGTTCGACGGCCATTTCGGCCTGTTGCGCTGAACTATTCGCCACCAACACTGCAAATGAATTATCGCCTAGTCGACCTAACACATCACTGCCACGAAAAGTTTGTCGCAGTAATCTGGAAAAACGCATCAGCATGCGATCGCCTTCAGCTTCTCCGTAATGGCGATTTAAGGTAAAAAAATCATCCAAATCAAAATATAACAACACAGCCGGCATCCCTTGTCGTTCACTCGTGTTGAGCAACAGTCTCGCCATAGTTTCAAAACCACGTCGATTTACCAGACCGGTTAAATCATCAATAATCGCCAGTTGCCCGGCGGCAAGCTCCTGCTCGGTTAACAAAGCCAGGTCCCTTAATGCAGCCAAATCATCGGCTGCCACTTCGCGCGGCATATTATCCATCAGACACAAAGTAGCAATTTTACAGCCATTAAAAGCCCGAATGGGCATGCCGATATAGCTGCGCACCGCCTGTGGCCCAACGACTAGCGGGTTGTCAAAAAAATACGGATGATGGCGGGTATCCTGGATGACCAAAGCGTCGTCCCCGAGAATGGTATGACCGCAAAATGAACTCACCCGGTTAAATTCTGTGAGCTCGCTGCCCTGCCCCGCCAGCACGCGCACATATTCAGCATCCACCAGATTTAACAAACAAACCGGCATTTGCAATAACCGTCGGCCCAACCGTGTTAAGCGGTGATATTGCTCGCCGCCGCGCTGATTGAGTAATTGTGAAGCATGTAAGGTGGCAAGCCGCATGGGCTCATTATCAGGGATGGTGGCTTTGTACATGGCGGTGACTCCAGTGAATAAAACATCGGGTGTCACGCGTGCAATCAGGTCTTCCCGACAACTCACAGAAAAAATCACTGCAAAACTGACGCATGTCGTATTGTGACTCTGGTTTTTGACCAGAGGTTCAATCTGGTTACAAAGTTTCATGTTGACCACGCCAGACGATCTGACGCGAAAAAAGAGTGTTGCAATGCTCACCGATGCGGCAGAATAAGTTTTGTCTGGCAACGGTTTACAACCTTCAACAATCGGCCCCTTCGGTGTCTCTGCAAGTCAGTGTCGCTGAAAGTGCCCATAAAAGCATAGCCAAAGGTGTCATCAAAGGTGCAATTTACAGCGCATACCTTGAGAAAAATTTTCAGATGTGGGTATTTCTTGCCATTCATCTTGCTCTGTTTACATGCCTGTACCAGCCAGCCCAAAGTTATTGTGCAACCAAAATCGATTGCCAGTCTGCAGTACCCATCAGATTTTAACTCATGGTATCAACATCTTCAGACTCAATCTGCCACAGCACAATTGCAGCAATGCCAGAAAATTTTGGCACCACAGGACAGTCCACTGGTGGAGAAACCTCTGCAACAGCTAGCCTGTGGGTTAGCACTGTTACCACAAGATTTATTACCAACCGACCGGACACAAGTACTGAACTGGTACCAGGCCGGGCTTGAATCCGTGGTCAGAACCCAATTACAACAAGGGAAATGGCGGCGAAAACATGCCGCTTTTGCCTTAAATCTGCAACTACCGACCGACGAAAGCAGCTTGCCTTTTACCCGGTACACTATGGTGTCAGATCTGGCATTTAGAGAACCCTGGCTAACCCTTGCCCCAGCCAAGGCAGACGCCATAGGCATTGTCCTCGCAGCAGAACGAGCCTATAGCAAAAAGCCATCAGATCAGCATTACCCCAGAGAAGGTATTTTCCGCGCCGTGACCGTGTTAGTGACACAGATGCAGTTCAATCCCCAAGGGCAATTACAACTGCAGTTACAGGGTTATTATCTGACGGACCCTAAAGCGGTGCTGTTTGGCCAACAGCTGTATCCATTACAATACGATAGCGCGACGGCCTATTTATTATTGCTGCGAGAAGCAAGAATAGATCAAGCTGAATGGAAAGCGCTGTTTGATGGCAACAATGCCAACTACGACTTTGGCATCTACAGCATTGCCCCTTTTTCTGCCGACAAAATTCCGGTGTTGATGATCCATGGTTTGCATTCCAGTCCGATGATTTGGCTAAAATTATCTCACGCTATTTATGCCGATCCCGAATTGTCAAAGCGCTATCAGGTATGGCACGCCTTCTATCCATCTGGTGCGCCACCCTTTTTTAACGCCATGCGTTTACGCAAACAAGTTGATGAACTTCGTTTACACCTGCAACAGCAGCTGGACATGGCGACCGACTTGCCGATGGTGCTGATTGGTCACAGCATGGGGGGCATTGTTGCGAAGACCTTTGTTGTTGATCCGGAATATCGGTTATGGGACCAAACTTTCCTGCGCCGACCAGAGCAACTACCGCAGCAGCAACAAGACGATTTTTTGCATTATCAGGATGTCTTTATCTTTAAACCCCGGCCTTATGTGCAGTCAGTATTCTTTTTGGATACGCCGCATCATGGCGCCGAAATGGCGGAAAGCTGGTACAGTCGTCTTGCCAGCGCCTGGATTAGATTACCTAGTATTTTCAGTGAGTTAAATAGAAGAGTTTTTAAACGTCTGAGTTACGATCTGGTCACGCCACAGATGAAACCCTACCTGCAAAACGATGGCCCCACCAGCGTTGACGTGTTATCACCACAACATCCATTACTGCGCGAGCTCGCCAAACTGCCTTATCAAAAACCGGTTTACTCCATTGTCGGTAGCACCAGCACACCATTTTGTTATAACGAAAAAAGCTGCGCCCAACTGAATGACTCAGTCGTGCCATTTTTCAGCGCCCATCAAAGTCAGGCAGAGGAAGAAATCATCGTCCCGTCAGAACACAATTCTTACCAATCTACTGATGCTATTCACTTTATTTTGGAGAAACTACGCCAACAGATCCCGCCAGCGACGCCGTAAGATGTGACTTCTGTGACAGGTTTAACGTCGACGATTGTGACCTTTGAGCTGAAGCGAAACTAACGACGCTGGTTTGTAGAACCCTCCATGCAGTTCTGAGCAAGTAGCATTGGCCTGGCGTAATTCTGACATCTAGTTCTGGAATCTAACTCTGGCATCTAACCCTGGCATTAAAATTGCGAAGATTTATTTAGTCACAAAAACCAGAGACAACATGTGCGCGGGAGTTTCATATGCGTAAATTGATTGGGGCTCAATGCCAAACCATCTTCTGGATCATAGCATTGCTGCTGAGCAGTGCTGCGGCGCGCGCTGAGCCTGCATATTGGTATCAGTGGGAAAGTAAGTTCAATGGCAAGATGATTTGCAAACAACTGTCGCCCGGAGAAGGCTGGCAACAACATGCCGGCCCTTTTTACGATGCGCGCTGTACAAAAGAAGTACTGAAGACAATCAGCACACCGCGCAAGCCATTTTAAGTCTTGCGCCGGTGATATTTATCTCATTTAGTTTGCGCTATCAGCTGTAGCTGTTTGCTGCAATGCTGCTTTTGCAAAAGCCTTTAAGGCTATCACGGCAACTTGCTGCAACCGTTCAGCAGTCGCACCACTGGCTGCCTGGATCGACATGCCATGTAACTGTACCACCAGGAAACAGGCCAGAGCGGCACAATCGGCATCGGCAGCTAAATCGCCTTCTGCTTGCGCCTTTTCAAGCCGCTGCTGCAATTGCAACTCACCGCTACGGCGTTTTTCAATCAACATCTGTTTAACGCTGTTGGCACTATCGCTACAAGACAAAGCACCCTGTACCATCAAACACCCTTTCGGGTTACTTGGATCGCTGCTGGAAATTGCCGCACCAAACAACAAATGTTCGGCCATCTGATAGGCCGTTGGTTGTAATAAAGCCGGCTGAAAAAAACCACAAGGGCGGTTTTCATAAAGCTCAATCGCTTTAAGAAACAACTGCTCTTTATTGCCAAAAGCGGCATACAAGCTGGGTTTGTTGATACCCATCGCTTCAGTTAAATCAGGCAAAGACGTACCTTCGTAGCCTTTTTCCCAAAAAACTTCCAGGGCTTTTTGCAAAGCTTTGTCGACATCAAAAGCACGTGGCCGACCAATAGTGTTGGCATTCCCCGTCATCTTCAAGCTCCTGTATAACCATACCAAAATTAGGGTAATCAATATTGCGCACAGAGTAAACAGCTTTGCAAGCCTTGTAAAGTCAAAGATACCTACCGAACGGTACATAAATATTGCCAGTCTGATTTTGTTATAGCCAAACCTTTAGATGCTTAGCATAAAAAGTTCTTTAATTTCTTACCGTACGGTACAGAAAAAGATTGACCGCAGATTTAAAATCTATATATTTACCGACCAGTACAGAATACCAACCAGTACATAAAGCAGCATTCATCAGTGATTGCTGTCATTAAACATCAAAAAAGGGAAATTGCCATGAGCAAAACACAGACTGTAAGAACCTTTTTATTAGCCAGCGTCGCCGCAGTTGTGCTTAGTGCTTGTGGTCAACCAGAAGCTGCTGCAGGGGCTGCCCCCGCCGCACCAACTGTTGATGTCGCCACTGTTGTCCAACAGCGGATCACTGAATGGGATGAATTTACCGGCCGCCTGCAAGCACCTGAAACCGTGGCTTTAGTTCCTCGTGTTTCTGGTTACCTCGACAAAGTATGGTTCACTGAAGGTGCGCTGGTGAAAGCCGGCGATTTATTGTTCCAAATCGACGACCGCGCTTTGGTCGCTGACGTCAACCGTCTGCAAGCCGAACTGCAAAGTGCGATCAGCCAGCAACAACTGGCCGTCAGCGATTATCAACGCGCCGAGCAATTGCGCCGCCAAAAAGCCATTGCTGAAGAAATTCTGGACGCGCGTCGTGCCCGTAAAGATCAAACTGCATCACAAGTGGCTGCCGTGAAAGCGGCACTAGTCAAGGCTGAGTTGGATTTGTCTTACACAAAAGTTCGCGCACCGATTAGCGGTCGGGTCTCCAATGCTTTAATCACTGCCGGTAATTTTGTGCAGGCAGGTCAAAGTCAGTTAACCAGTATTGTCTCCACCGAACGGATGTATGCGTATTTTGATGCTGACGAACAGACTTACCTGAAATACGTCAATTTAGCTGCCGAAGGCAAACGCGGTGATAGCCGCAATGAAGCCAGCCCGGTATTAATGGCATTAAGCTCAGACAGCGAATTCCGTTTTTCCGGCACCTTAGATTTCCTCGATAACAGCATTAATCCACAAACCGGCACCATCCGGGCCCGCGCCGTATTCAGCAATGCCAATAACAGTTTGATCCCAGGTTTATTTGCCCGGTTAAAACTGGTCGGTAGCGCCAGCTACGACGGCATCCTGATTGACGATAAAGCCGTTGGCACTGACTTAAACAACAAGTTTGTCTTGGTAGTTGACGACAAACAGCAACTGCAATATCGCCCGGTGCAACTCGGTGAAAAAGTTGGCGGTCTGCGCATTGTCACTTCGGGCTTAAAAGCCAGTGAAACCATCGTCGTCAACGGTTTACAGCGCGTTCGCCCGACCATGCAGGTCACACCAAACCCGGTAAAAATGGCCACCGCTGAACAACTGGTGTTATTGGAGCAACAGCAACAAATGCTGGATCAGCAACAAGTCACCGCCGCTACCGATGCGACACCTGCCATCGCTGACGCCAGCAAAACCCAAAACGCGCCACGCGGTTAAGCTCAGAGGACTCTATTATGCTTTCTCAATTTTTCATCAAAAGACCGATTTTTGCCGCCGTGTTATCACTGCTGTTTGTGATCAGTGGCGCGATCGCGGTCTGGCAATTGCCCATTACTGAATACCCGGAAGTGGTGCCACCGACTGTTGTCGTCACCGCCAACTATCCAGGCGCTAACCCGAAAGTCATCGCCGATACCGTTGCCTCTCCTTTGGAGCAGGAAATTAACGGCGTTGAAAACATGTTGTATATGTCCTCTCAAGCCACGTCGGATGGCCGGATGACCCTGACCATTACTTTTGCGATTGGCACTGATGTCGACCGCGCGCAAACACAGGTGCAAAGCCGGGTTGACCGCGCTAAACCAAGGTTGCCACAAGAAGTGCAGCGCCTTGGTATTGTCACCGAAAAATCATCACCGGATTTAACCATGGTGGTGCATTTAACTTCGCCGGACGATCGCTATGACATGTTGTACCTGTCGAACTATGCTGCGCAAAACGTCAAAGACGAATTAGCACGGATTGAAGGCGTCGGCGCGGTGCGGTTATTTGGTGCCGGTGAATACAGCCTGCGGGTGTGGCTGGATCCAAATAAAGTGTCTGCCTTACAACTGACACCACAGGATATTGTGGCTGCTATCCGCTCGCAAAACCAACAAGCGGCTGCAGGTAGCTTAGGTGCACAACCGTCAGGCTCCAGCGATTTTCAATTACTAATTAACGTCAAAGGCCGTTTAAGTTCAGTCGAAGAATTCGAAGACATCATTATCAAAGTAGGTCAGCAAGGTGAAATCAGCCGCTTAAAAGATGTCGCCAGACTAGAACTGGGTGCCAGCACTTATGCGCTGAAATCATTGCTGGATAACAAAGACGCGGTCGCTATTCCGGTATTTCAGGCTTCAGGCTCGAACGCTATTCAAATCTCTGATGATGTACGGGCAAAAATGGCGGAGCTTTCGAAAAGCTTCCCTCAAGGCTTAAGTTACGACATCGTTTATGACCCAACGGTATTTGTCCGTGGATCGATTGAAGCGGTGGTGAAAACCTTACTCGAAGCAATTTTGTTAGTCGTTCTGGTGGTAGTGCTGTTCCTGCAAACCTGGCGTGCCTCGATTATTCCGCTCGTCGCGGTGCCGGTATCCTTGGTTGGTACCTTTGCCTTTATGCACTTGCTGGGCTTTTCACTCAATGCCTTGTCATTATTTGGTTTGGTATTAGCCATTGGTATTGTGGTCGACGATGCGATTGTCGTGGTCGAAAACGTCGAACGTAATATTGCTGATGGTTTGTCGCCATTGGCTGCCACGCAAAAAGCGATGAAAGAAGTAACAGGCCCGATTGTTGCCACAACTTTAGTCTTGGCAGCGGTGTTTATTCCAACGGCCTTTATGACCGGTTTAACCGGCCAGTTTTATAAGCAGTTCGCGCTGACCATTACCATTTCGACCTTTATTTCTGCCATCAACTCTTTGACCTTAAGCCCGGCGTTATCGGCATTATTGCTCAAAGCGCATGATGCGCCGAAAGACAAACTGACCCGCGTGATGGACAAAGCCTTAGGTAGCTGGTTATTCCAACCTTTTAACCGGCTGTTTAATAAAGCGTCCAGAGGTTACGGTCAGTTGGTCCGCAAAGTGATCCGTTTTGGCGCAGTGGTTGGCATTATTTACATCGGTATGCTCGGGTTAACTGCAGGTTTGTTCCACAACACCCCCACCGGTTATGTGCCAGGTCAGGACAAACAATATCTGGTGGCTTTTGCCCAATTGCCTGATGCCTCGTCTTTAGATCGCACTGAAGCGGTGATCAAGGAAATGTCACGCATTGCGCTGGAACACCCGGGTGTGGCGAACTCTGTGGCATTCCCAGGTCTGAGCATCAACGGTTTTACCAATAGCCCGAACAGCGGCATTGTGTTTACACCACTCAAAGGCTTTGATGAACGCACCAGTCCGGAAATGTCTGCCAATGCTATTGCAGCTGATTTAAACGCCAAATTTGCCGGCATTAAAGGTGCATTTATTGCCATCTTCCCACCACCACCAGTACAGGGGTTAGGCACCATTGGCGGCTTTAGATTGCAAATTCAGGACCGCGCTAACTTAGGTTATGTCGAACTGGCCAAAGTCACCCAACAAGTGATGATGAAAGCCTGGCAAACCCCGGAACTCGCCGGTGTGTTCTCTAGCTATCAAGTGAATGTACCGCAACTGGATCTGGATGTAGATCGCACCAAAGCCCTTTCACAAGGTGTGTCACTCGATAGTCTGTTCCAAACGTTACAGGGTTATTTGGGTACTTCTTATGCCAACGACTTTAACCAGTTTGGCCGCACCTATCAGGTGAATGTGCAGGCGGATGAAGCGTTTCGCCAGGATCCAGCACAAATTGCTGCCTTAAAAGTTGCCAACAATCAGGGTGAGATGATCCCGCTTGGCTCCTTTACAAAAGTGTCCCATAGCGCAGGCCCGGATCGGGTGATGCACTACAACGGTTACACCACGGCAGAAATTAATGGCGGCCCGGCGGCAGGTTTTAGCTCTGGTGAAGCACAAGCCGCAATTGAAAAAATTCTGGCAGAAACCTTACCTGCCGGCATGACCTACGAGTGGACAGAACTGTCTTACCAGCAAATTCTGGCTGGTAACGCCGAATATCTGGTGTTCCCATTGGTGGTATTGCTGGTGTTTATGGTGCTGGCAGCGCAGTACGAAAGTTTAAGTCTGCCACTGGCGATCATTCTGATTGTGCCAATGACCTTACTGTCGGCGATTAGCGGCGTGCTGATTTACGGCGGCGATAACAACATTTTCACCCAAATTGGTTTGATAGTGCTGGTCGGGCTCGCGACGAAAAACGCCATCCTGATGGTCGAATTTGCCAAGGAAAAACAAGACCATGGCATGAAACCACTGGATGCAATTTTAGAAGCAGCGCGGTTACGGTTACGCCCGATTTTGATGACGTCGATCGCCTTTATTATGGGTGTCGTACCAATGGTGTTCTCAACAGGCGCTGGTTCAGAAATGCGTCAAGCCATGGGCGTGGCGGTGTTCGCAGGCATGATTGGCGTGACCATTTTTGGCTTAATTTTAACGCCACTGTTTTATTACGCTTTGGCCAAACGTGGGGCGCGCAAAGCTGCCATATCCGGTCATGTAGACGATCAAGCGACACCATCGACTGAGGGCCTGACTCATGGTTAATTTATCTCAAGCGAATACTGATGTGATGACCAAGGTTGTGGTTGACAAGGCGCCACAAAAACAGCGCAGCTCAGCATTAAAACTCAGCCTGCTGGCATTGGCGTTAAGCGGATTAATCGGTTGCACTGTCGGCCCTGATTATCAGGCGCCGACCCGCTTAAGCACACAAATCAACATGCCTGAACTGGCTGCGCCAACCACAGCAGCGGATAATATTCAGCTGACAGCATGGTGGCAGCGATTCGCTGATGCCGAACTCAACCGGCTGATTAAAACCGCGCTTGCCAACAATCAAACGTTGGCGGCAGCGCAAGCCAATGTTGACCGCGCTTATGCCGTGTTCGCGGACAGTGACGACAACGCATTGCCTAAAGCCATTCCAAGTGTGGGTTATCAAGCTGCGGCGACACCGGCAGAAGTATCTGCCAGCGGGCAGCGCAGCATCAATCGCCAGTTTCAGACCGGCGTCGGCTTAAGCTGGGATCTCGACTTGTTTGGCAAAATCAAACGGGCCAGTGAAGCCGCACTAGCCAATGCCCAAGGCGCTGAGTTTGCCTGGCGTGATACACAACTCACTCTGGTCGCCCAAGTGGCGCAGAGTTTTGGCGATTACCGCGGGGCCGCTTTGCGGTTGGCGGTCGCACAGCAAAACCTGGCGAACTTGCAACAAACCAGCAGCTTAATCACTGCCAGACGTGATGCCGGTATGGCATCTGATCTGGAA